>CAYINH010000083.1:3835-9142 GCA_964364615.1 uncultured Gemmatimonadaceae bacterium | reverse complement strand
GTTCGAGCCCTTCCGCCGCCGGCAGCGGGAGCGGGAGTATGCCTTCTCGGGTTCCGGGCTGGGCCTGTCGATCTGCCGGAAGCTGGTGGAGAGCATGGGGGCCGAACTGCGGGTGTCGACCGAGCTGGGGAAGGGAACCCGGTTCGCCTTTACCCTCGAGCTTCCCGAGCCAGGGCCGTAGCGAGCTATTCCACCCCAGGGTCGGCCGGGAGCGCGGCCGCCACGTGGCCGATGAGATTGCCGGCCACCTCAGTGGCAAGCCGGTCGGCCTGTTCCTCATCACCCTCCGCCACGGGGATCACCAGCCGCACCAGGGCCTCTTCACTCCGGCCATAGAGCGCCTTGTCCCGGATCAGGTCCCATTTGACCGCGTATTCGTTCCACGCCACCCGGCCCCGCCCCAGGTACCAGTAGTAGACGATCGCCCGATTGCCCTTGTTCTCGATGACATATCGATTGACGGTGACCGAATCGGTCCCCCTGGGGACCACCCGGCTTCCGGCCGAGACCGGCTCCCAGCCGCCGCCCGGGAGGCAGTTCTTGGGTGAGTGGATGGTGCGGCCCTGGGTCTGGGACTCGTAGTACCCGACATACATGCTGAAGGCGCTGGTCGAATCCCGGGTGTAGAGTCGGGAGATGTAGCTGTCCATGCCCGCCACCCGCTGTTCCTCGGGGGAGATCGGGAGGTCCCTGGTCGACACGAAGTCCCCATACTGAGAAGGGACGATCGTCAGCGGCTGGCGGAGCGGAAGCCGGGCCTGATCGTGGATCCGAAGCAGGAGCAGCCCACCGATGCCGAAGAAGGCCACCGGGATCCAGGCGAGATTGCGACCACTAGGCATGTGTAGCTCCCCGGGCCGTCCAACGCTGTTCCAGCGTCCGGAGGCCGTAGGCGAGCATCCCGATCAGGGCAAAGGAGACCACGAAGAGCAGCCACCCCTCGGTCAAGTGCATGAACCCCTCGCCCATGGACGGATCCACGAAATACACCAGGAACCCCGTGAGGAAGACCCGGATCCCGTTGATCAGCACCGCGATCGGGATGGCGAGGACGATCAGCGCGCCCCGGGTCAGGGGCTTTTGCATCCACAGCCCGCCGATCAGGAAGGACAGGCTGAGCAGCGCCGTCAGCGAACGCAGTCCGCTGCACGCCTCGGTGACGAACAGCCGCTGTCCCGGCAGCTGGATGATGTTGCCACTCAACTGCACCGGCACGTCCCGCCACTGCAGCAGGGCGGCGCCAAGTTCCGAGGCCTGGAACTGGAGCGGCAGCGCGATGGTGCTCCGGATCAGCTCCGGCAGCGGGATCGCCAGGATCAGGAGGGTGACCGGGAGCCACCAGGCCAGAACCTGGCGGACCCCCCAGAAGAAGATCACCAGCCCCACCAGAGCGGCAATCAGGGAGAACCGCATGGTGAACAACTCCGCCGCCAGCTCGGAGGCCAGCCGGAGGAGGACCGCGCCGGCGATCACCAGCACACCGAGTGCCGGGGCTGGTTTGGTGTCCGGTCGGAGTCCATCGCGCCAGATCAGCCAGACAGCGGCTGGGGCCAGCAGCAGTCCGTGCCCCGACTCGGGGTCGTTCCACCAGTCCAGGCCGAGCAGCAGGGTGGGCTTGATGAACAGCGGAATGAAGGTGGCCGCCATCGCGACCAGCGGGAGCAGGTCGCGCCAGCGACTGGTGAGCGGCACGACCGCGGCGGGCTCCGGGGTCTCCGCGGTCATGGCGGCCTGGGTCACGGGCTAGCGGGATCCGCGCCGGAACAGCATGACCGGTACGGTCTTGATCATGATCTTGAGGTCTTCCCAGGCGCTGGCACTCTCGATGTACTCCAGGTCGTATTCGACCTTGTTCCGGACGTCATCGATGGAGGCGTCGTACTTGAGGCTCACCTGCGCATGGCCGGTGATTCCGGGCAGGGCCCGCTGGCGGTGCTGGTAGTGCGGGATGTGGAGCCGGAGTTCTTCGATGATCGCCGGACGCTCGGGCCGCGGGCCGACCAGGTTCATCTCGCCTCGCAGGACGTTGATCAACTGGGGGAGCTCATCGAGCCGATACTGGCGAAGCATCCGTCCCACCGGCGTGATCCGCGGATCCTCCTCCGCCGCCCAGACCGCCCCGGTGTCCGCCTCCGCGTGGACCCGCATCGTCCGGAACTTGTAGATCCGGAACGGCCGACCGCCGATGTCCTTCCGGCGCCTCGAGTCGTCGGCGCGGTGGGCCCCGAACCGCTTGTCGAGCCCGACCCGGGTCTGGCGGTAGAGCACCGGCCCCGGGGAGGTGAGCTTGATGGCCAGCGCGATGAGCAACCAGACCGGCAGGGTCAGGAGCAGCAGCAGGGTGGCGACCCCGACATTCAGGGCTCGCCTGGGCCAATCTCCCGTGCCGACGGTCGATCGGTACAGCCACAGGGTTCCCAGCCCCGGTGTTTCCGGCACTTCGGGTTCCTCGGGGATGGCCTGATGGGTGGCCAGGGCAGGGGGTGTCATGTCCTCACTCACCAGGGATTCGCCGTGCTTCCTTGCTGCGGAGTCCTGGGTCCGCGGCGAGGGGGGCTGGACTCCTGCGAATTTACCCCGCCTGCCGGAAACCGGAAACTCCGCCGTCGTGTCAAGAAGGTCGAATGCCATTTCTCCCTGGCGTTGCAACTCCCAGGCCGTCATTGGCCCACTCAGGCACAAATCGTCGAGTTCAGGTGTGGATTGACTGGACATGGAAGGAATCGCCAATGGAGGGCCAGCGCGGAAGGGGAATTGCAAGGGACTCTCGTCGGGATACCAGCCCCCGGTGGCGCTCCGGCCGAGGGAGGTCGTTATTGCTGGTGTGAAGTCGTTGGCAGTACTTACCTTGCGGTTCGCGAGGCGGGTTCGCCCCCGGCCCTATCTGGTGCGCGTTCCGGCCAAGATTGTTGCGCCCACACGACGCTATGTTGAACGCACACAACGGCGATACTAACCCAATGCCCCAGCGGATTCTAGTCGCCAACGACCATGAATGGACCGCCCGGAGCCTGGAGAGCATCCTGACCCCCGAGGGGTTTGAGGTGGTCCGGGCGTATACCGGTCGCCAAGCCCTGGGTCTTGCCCAAGAGCTTCGACCCGACCTGATCATCCTCGATTTCCAGTTGCCGGATCTGAGCGGTCCCCAAGTCTGCGCGACCCTTCGGGCCGATCCCCTCATCGGCTGGGGGACTCCGATCATCATCACGACCGCCGCCGGGGGACGGAGCCGAGAGGACGAGGCGCTGGAGGCGGGGGCATGGGACTTCCGGACTCAGCCCTTCGACGGCCCCGCGCTGCTCCACCGGGTACGGACCTATCTCCAGGCCAAGGCGGCGCTCGACCGGGCCCTCGGCCACAGCCCCTTCGATCCGGAGTCCGGACTCTACAGTCAGCAAGGTCTGATGCATCGACTGGACGAGCTCAGACACGATGTGCGCCGATCCCGTCTGGCGGTCACCTGTGTCGTCGTCTCCACTGGGTCGGCCGAGTTGCGGGAAGCCTCGGACCAGGTGCGCGCCCACGGGAGCCGGGTGGGAAATGTGCTTCGCTCCACCCTCCGCGGCTCCGATCTGCTGGCCCGGCTGACCCCCCTCGACTTCGCGATCATCGCTCCGAGCGTCAATGCCGACGCCGCCCTGGGTCTGGTGGATCGACTCCAGCATTCGCTCCATCAGATTGCGGGCGCCCGGGCCGGCACCCCCGCCTCGTTTCGCGCGGGACTCGCCAGCACCCGGGCCGAGCAGTCCGACACCTTCGATGGGGAGGACCTGCTGCGGCGGGCCGTGGCGGCGGTGGACTGGGCCTCTCCCGAGGATCATCCCGTCACCGTTGCCGGTTGAATCGGACAGCTCCACTCCCATTCTCCATGCCCCGACCGATTCCCTCCGAGGCATCAGGGATGTGCCACGACGGTGCGTAGGGAGTCCCGCCGCCTCTTCGGACCGGCGGCTCACTGCGCTTCGTCGACTGGATCTCCGGGTTCGAGAGGCGCGGGGGCCCCAGGCGAATTCTCTTGGATTACGGGAATGTCTACGGCGCTGTCTGCGCCAAGCCCGTCATCGAGGTTCTTCTCGCCCGCGGGCAACGTGTTTTTGTCACCGGTCGGGTTCATCCGCGCACCTTCGACCCCAGCCTCTCCCAGTACTGGCGACCGCCCGTAGTCGCTGATTGGTCGGGCTGGGATATCGTCATTGCCACGGGCTGTCCCACCGTCTGGTATCGTCGGTGGACCCGGTCGTTCTACCTTCACCACGGCGTTGGCACCGGAGGGGGCGGAGGGGGCCGAGGCAGTTACGCCGTGAGGATGTGCGAAGGCCACGGCCTTGATACGATTCTCTCCACCGGCCCGCAGGCCGCTGCCTTCGAAGCTTCGGTCATCAGACACCGG
Source organism: uncultured Gemmatimonadaceae bacterium (assembly GCA_964364615.1). Classification (GTDB taxonomy): domain Bacteria; phylum Gemmatimonadota; class Gemmatimonadetes; order Gemmatimonadales; family GWC2-71-9; genus SZUA-320. The sequence goes on along the minus strand of CAYINH010000083.1, from coordinate 4,752 downwards.
GCACTCCAGGTGTCGGTCGTCGACGTGGGCTTTCCTAAGCTCGATGCCTTGGCCCAGGGCGCCTTCGATCGGACCGCTACTCTCCGTGCCCTCGGCCTTGATCCGGGTCTTCCCACCGTCCTGATCTGTTCTCACTATACCCCTCAAGGCCTCCTCCCGACCTTTGGAGCGAGCCTGGTTGACGCCTTGGGGGCAGCAGAGAACTACAATCTTATCGTTGGTGGGCACCCACAGCTCTTGGAGGAGGGATCCAGAGATCGAATGGGGAGCGACTGGTACTCGGAGCTCGAGGGGGCCGTCGCCCGCACCGGGAGCGGGCGGGCCTTCGGGGAGGCCGATGTCAGTCCATTTCTTTTTGCCGCCGACCTCCTGGTCTCGGATCACTCCAGCGTCAGCCTGGAATACGCCGTCCTCGGTCGCCCGATCATCTTCTTCGACCACCCGGAGTGGGAGTGGAGCGACCAGGCCTTGGGGGAGAATCTGCGGCGCGCCGCCACCCCGGTGGCGTCGATCGAGGAGATCGTCGCCGTGGTGGCCGGGTTCATCGGACGGCCGTTGCCCTGGACCGCGGACACCTCGGGGCTCGTGGCCTCCAGTCATTCCTTTCTGGGTGGGGCGGCAGAGCGGGCGGCCGATGCCATCCTCAGCCCCGCACTTGGGGAGACTACTTCCCGTCCGTCCCGTGGGTAACTAGATTGGTATTGCTGTACTTAACCCATGTGGGACCGGCGACCGAGCCTTCCCTGACCCTCCCGCCAGCAGTACTCGCTGGCCCCGCGGACGGTCCGGGCATGCGCTGATCACCGGTCCGGAGAAAACTGAACGAGTGAATACCTTCCCGTCCGGACGGACCGGCCGTAGTGCCATGTCGTCCACCCCCGTCGTCCATGCGCCGCACGCGGCCCTGCTGATCGACT
>CAYINH010000083.1:0-3825 GCA_964364615.1 uncultured Gemmatimonadaceae bacterium | reverse complement strand
ATCCGGTCCGACCTGACCAAGGAACTCCGGACCCTGCTCAACAGCGACATCATCAGGGGCAAGGTCGCCGTCCAGCGGGCCTACGCCGACTGGCGCCGCTACCCGCAGTACATCGTCCCGCTGTCGGAGTCGTCGATCGACCTGATCTTCGCCCCCGCCTTCGGCACCAACAAGAAGAACGCCACCGACATCCGGCTGGCGGTCGATGCGATCGAGCTGGTCTTTACCCGGCCCGAGATCGGCACCTTCATCCTGCTCTCGGGCGACTCCGACTTCTCCTCTCTGGTCATCAAGCTCAAGGAGTACGGGAAGTACATCATCGGGGTCGGGATCCGGGAGTCGGCCAGCGACCTGCTGATCCAGAACTGCGACTAGTACTACTCCTATACCGACCTCGCTGGCCTGACCAAGGAGGAGGACACTCCCTCGATCCAGCGCGACCCCTGGGAGCTGGCGGGTGAGGCGGTGGCCCAGATGCACCGGAGCGGTGACGTGATGCGCTCCGACCGGCTCAAGCAGGTGATGCAGCAGCTGGATCCCAACTTCGATGAGCGGAACGCCGGCTTCAACCGGTTCAGCAAGTTCGTCACCGAAGCCGGCAACCGCGGCCTGATCACCGTGTCGAAGCTCGACAACGGGCAGTACGAGGTGGGCCCGGTCGCCGGCGGCAAGACCGCTCCGGCCAAGGTCGTGGTCAAGGTCGAGCGGGGGGGGAGACCGGGGCGGGGCCGACCGGCGGAGAAGCCGAGCCAGCCCGCCGCCGCCCCTGCCGTTGAAGTGTCGGAGGAACCCGGCCGTCGTCGACGTCGCAGCCGGGGCCGGGGTCGCGATCGGGACCGCGAGGAGGGGAAGCAGGCACCCGCGGCCAAGAGCGAGTCCACGCCCGAAGGCAGGCCCGAACCGAGGCGCGCCGCGGCCAAGGCCGATGCCGCGCTGACCCTGGCGGAAGCCTTCCAACTCCTCCAGTCGGCGCTCAACGAGCTTCCCCAGCCGGTGGCCCACGACAAGGTGCGAGCCCGGATGCTGGCCCTGCTGGGTCGAGAAGACGGGCTGATGGAGGCCGACCGGTTTGCCCGGTTCCTCCGCCAGGCCAACGATGCGGAAGTGGCCGATGTGCGGAAGATCGACGACGAGCACTACGAGGTGCTCCCCCACCGGGCCCAGCTCGCCCTCCAGGCCCGGGACCAGATGTCCGCCCGGGCCAAGGGTGGCTCCGCGGCCGAATCGACCACGGCCTCCGCCGAGGCGTCCCCGGGTGCCGGGCCCGCGGAGCCCCGGTCGGTCGCCACCCTGCGGTTCCGCCGCGGATCTCGGGGCCCCCTCCGTCCCAGTGACATTCCGCTGACCGGTGCGGTGAAGATCGGTGGCTCCACCCCTGATGTCCCGGTTGGCGCCAAGGCAATTGTTCCGCCCGAGGCGCCGAAGAAGGCCGCGAAGAAGCGGGGGAGCCGGAAGAAGGCGGCCCCCAGGAAAGCGGCCTCCACCGCGTGAGTGGCGGGTACGGTCCGGTGCTCTCCCGGGCCTTCTTTCTCCGCACCGCCCCCGAGGTCGCTCGCGACCTGCTGGGGGCGGTTGTCGTTTCGACCTCCGGCCGCACCACGACGGTCGGCCGGATCGTGGAAACCGAGGCCTACCTCGGTGCCGCCGACCCGGCCTCTCATGCCTTCAACGGACGCCGTCACGCCAGCAACGAGCACCTCTACTCGCCGCCGGGGACCTGGTACGTCTACCTGTCCTATGGGGTCCACTGGTGCGCCAACCTGGTGACCGGACCCCGCGGGGTCGGGGCCGCCGTGCTGATTCGGGGGATCGAGCCGCTGGAAGGGCTCCCGGCCATTCGCCGACGGCGGGGGAAGGTGCCGGAGCGGCATCTGGCCAACGGTCCGGGAAAGCTGACCCAGGCCCTGGGCATCACCCGGACCCTGGACGGTCAGCTGATGCGGACCTCAAACGCAATCGTCCGGGAGGGCAGAGCCGTCCCGGACGATCAGGTCCGCATCACTGCGCGGATAGGAATCACCAGAGCGACCCGGTGGCCGCTCCGGTTTCTGGCTCAGTAACCGCCGCCGTGCAGCCCTTCCTTGGCGCTCCCAAGGCTGAACCGGATCCCGGCGGTGATGGCGTGGGTTGGCCCGACCAGCAGCTTGCCGGCGGCCGGGGAGTTGGTGATCTGATACTGTCCGTAGATCACCCAACGGGGTGATACCCTGTACTGGACGCCACCCAGAAACGAAATGAACCCGGTGCTCCCGGCCTGGACCGCCCGCTCCTGGGCAATCGCGGCTGCCTGAGGGGTGGTGAAGGTCCCCACCACCTCGGTTCCCACCGTGTGAAGGATGCCGAGTCCGACGCCCAGGAACGGGTCGACCTTGGTGTTCTTCAGGGGGAAGCCCATCGCCGTGGCGGTGTATTTCCGGAGTCGATCGAAGGTGACTTCCCGGGTGCCGTTGGGGGCATTCGAGTCTCCGAACGCCGAGCGCTCCTCGCTGCCGAAGGCCTCATCGACGGAGATCTGCAGTCCGGCCCGCTTGGCGATCACCAGGACGTGCATCCCTCCGGACGGAATGGAGGAACGGGTCTGGGTCTGGGTCTCGAACATCAGGATGCCGCCCTGAGCGCCGACAAACCACTTGAACGAGTCTTCCCGCAATTCCTGGGCATGGAGCCCCGCGGCGGAGAACAGGCTGAGAGTGATCAGGGCCCCGGTGGACACGCGCATGGTCTAGCCTCCCGAGGGAGCGTGCAAGATCAAGTAGGATGGGTGAACGATGTTTGCAGCGAAGGTCCCCTGGAGGGGACAGTTGATCAATGTACGGCAAGCCCTGTGCTCGTCGGATTCCATCGACGGAAAACCAATGTAACTCGTTGTGTTGCAACAACATAGATCGACCATCAAACACGGGACTACGGTTCCGGGCGTCCCGACTCTCTCTGGTGTTGAGCCACGTGTCGCATTCCGCTAGGGCGGGCTCCCGCTCAGCGGTACTCTCTCAGGAGCGACTGGACCTGGTCCATGATTGCTCCGGTCCTGGATTCCACCAGGCCATCCTGGCTCAGGAAACCGTTTTCCCGAGTGAGCCCAACCAGAGCCCCCGCCAGGTCAGCATAGGGTGGTTTCTGTCCCCTCAGGGCCGCATCTGGTGCGGAGGGCAGAGTTGGGAATGGGGTTCGCTGATGGAGTGCCGCCCGAATGGTCGTCGGGATCCGGCGCCAGAGCTTCCGGGACGACTGGTCGTACCTGGCGGGAAGAGAGTGGATTGTCGGGCTCAGCTGCATGCTGTCGGTCCAATCCAGCCACTTGAAATCGTTGAAATGAGGGTAGATCCGCACCGGGATCCAGGGAACCCGAAAGGCATCTGCCACGATCGCTCCGTGCATCGCCTCACAAATCAGCAGTCGGGAAGCCCTGATCCCTGCAATGACTGTGCTGGGTGCGGCCTCCGGATCCAGATACCGGATGCCGGCGAGTCGGCACACCTTTCTCCAGTCCAGGTAGTGGGCGCTGACATGATGGGGCATGAAGGCAACCCTCTTCCCTGCCTGGACCGTGTTGGTCACAAGGGTCGGAAGGAGGATGGCGGGATCAGTGATGGAGGCACTGACTGGAAGCCCAAGAGCTTTCGCGGTATTGGGGCCCCGCACGAACCGAACGTCGAAAGTCGGGTCGAGGGTCGCTGGTTTGCCGTATCCGGTTCCACTGCCCATCACCACCTTCTGGGGTCCGGGCGGGAGGTGGTCCGACAGAATCGTCCCCATCCCAACCAACAACACTGACGGATCGGTATCGAGCAATCCGGGCAGCAGACGTGGCCAGATGAGCGGGTT
>CAYINH010000082.1:0-9249 GCA_964364615.1 uncultured Gemmatimonadaceae bacterium | reverse complement strand
GGCAGGAGATTGTGCGAGAGCGCGGCTTGGACAGTCCGGGAGCAAGGGCCCCCGGGGTCCGGACCAGGCCGGCCCGGACGACCGCCCTCGGCGCGGCCGGCGGGATGCCGGCGGGCGGTCCTCCGCTGGAGAGCACCCGGCGTCTGAAGGAGCTGATGCACAGCTACTACCACGACGTCGAGGCCGCCTCCGACGACCCGGACCGCCTGGTGGCGGCCTGTTCCGGGCTGGCCCCGGTGGAGGTGGTGCGGGCGCTGGGGGTTGTGCCGTACTTCCCCGAGAACCATGCGGCCCTGATCGGGGCCAGCCGCCAGGCCGGGCCCTACCTGGCACGCGCCACCGCAGAGGGGTTTTCCCAGTTCGCCAGTTCGGCGATGCGGGCCGACATCGGCGCCCTGCTGCTCGGGAGCAGCCCCCTCGTCGGGGTCCATGGGCTCAAGGGTCCTCCGCGGCCCGACGTAGTCGTCTACAGCACCAACACCGGCCATCAGCTGCTCCGCTGGTTCGAGTTCTATGGCTCTCACTATTCGGTGCCGGTGCTGGGGTTGCATCCGCCGCCGGCGCTCGATGCCGTGGAGCAGATCGACGTCGATGCCTCCGTCCACCAGCTGTGGCGCCTCACGGAGCGGCTGGAGCAGGTGACGGGGACACCGCTGGACATGGACCGTCTCGGGGAGACCGTGGGGCTGGCCGCCGAGGCGGCGGCGCTGTGGGACGACATTCTCCGTCTGGCCCAGGCCACACCGGCCCCCTTCACGTGGTTCGACACGCTGGTACACCTGGCGCCGATGATCCTGCTGCGGGGGACCCCGGAGGCGGTCGTCTACTACCGTGACCTCAAGGCCGAGATTGAAGACCGGGTCACCCAGGGCGTGGCCGCGGTGCCCTCGGAAGCCCATCGGTTCTACTGGGACGGCCCCCCGATCTGGTGCGCCCTGCGCCCGCTGGCCCGGCTCTTTGCCGATGCCGATGTGGCCGTGGTCGGGTCGACGTTCTCGGCGGTCTTCGCCCTGCCCGGTCTCGACCGGAGCGATCCGATCGGGAGCATGGCCCGGGCCTACACCGGCGTGTTCGGGAATCGGTCGGAGGACTACAAGGCCCGGTACCTGGCGCAACAGTTCAATCGGTACGGGGTGGACGCCGCGGTGTACCACGACTGTCGGACGACGCCGGAGGCGAGCCATGTGCGCTACGGCCTGGCGGTGCGCACCCAGCGCGAAACGGGGGTGCCCGGGCTGGTCATCGAGGCGGATTCCCACGACCTCCGGCTCTTCTCCACCGAACGCCTGCACGGCCTGCTCGCGGATTTCCTTGAGCAGCATGTCGAGCGCGCGGGGGCGCACTAGCGCCGCCCCGCCGCAAGGAGGAACGTCACGATGCTGAATGCCGACAGCGGTCTCGCCGCCGGAGTGGATGCCGGGACGGAATGCATCAAGGCGGTGATCGTCACCGACGCGGGCCAGGTGCTGGGGCGGGCAGTGGTGCCGACCCGGGGGTACTTCCAGGCCTGCGTGGTGGAGGTGCTCGCCGCCGCGCTGGACGATGCTCAGCGATCCGAGGCCGAGCTCGTGGGGCTCGGCGCGACGGGCTTTGCCAGTGAGGCGGTACCGGGCGCGACCCTGGTGGCGGCGGAGACCGGCTGTCACGCCCGCGGGGCGTTCCACCACCTCGGCCATGCGATGACCCTGGTGGACATCGGGGGTCGCGATCCGCACGTCATCACCGTCGATGACACAGGCCGGCGGGTGGAGGCGCGGAACCTGCGGCGCTGCGCGATCGGGGTCGGGAGTTTCCTGATGTTCACGGCCCGGCACCTGGACGTCAGCGCCACTGGTCTCCAGGCCCTGGCCGCGGCGGCCGCCCAGCCGGCCCGGGTCAGCAGCTACTGCTCGGTGTTCTCCACCTCCGAGGTGCTCGAACGACTGCGCGAGGGGGCGTCGCGCGAGGAGATCGCGCTCGGGAGCATGCACTCGATCGCGGAGCGGATCGCCGAGATCGGGGGGTTCATTGAGCCGGTGGTGGTGTGTGGCGGGGTCGCGGAGTACTTCCCCGGCGTACTCCATGCCCTGAGCCTGCTCACCGGCCTTCCCATCGCGACGGTGCCCGAACCGATTCTTACCGGCGCCCTCGGAGTGGCCATGAAGGTGCACCAGCAGATGGCCGGTGCGCCGGGCCGGACGGCGGTGGCAGGGTGAGCGGGCTCCGCAGTGTCGCCGCGCTCCGCGACACGATGGGCACCTACTACCGGTCGCTGGGGGAGACGGTCGGCGGCTCCTCGGCACCAGTCGCCTGGTGCAGCAGTGTCGGTCCGGCGGAACTGCTGCAGGCCCTCGGCTTCCGGGTCTTCTTTCCTGAGAATCACGCCGCGATGCTGGGTGCCGCGCGGGTGGCCCAACGGACGATGCCTCTGGCCCACGCCCAGGGCTACTCCCAGGACATCTGCTCCTATCTGACCAGCGACATCGGGGCCCATCTGGCTGGGGAGACGCCCCTCACCGCCTTCGGCCTGGAGGCTCCGCCGCAGGCCGATGTGCTGGTCTTCAACACCAACCAGTGCCGCGACGTCCGCGACTGGTTCGAGTGGTACGGTCGGAAGTGGGGGGTGCCGGTGATCGGGGTGCGGTCGCCACGGAGCCTGGGCGAGGTGACGGCCGGGGATGTCGACGGGGTGACCCGGCAGATCGAGGGTCTGATCCCGCCCCTCGAACAGGTGGCGGGGACCCGGCTGGACCCGATCCGCCTCGCCGCCGTGGTTGCGGCCTCGCGCCGCTGCTCGGATCTCTGGGAGGCCTGCCTCCGCACCGCGGGGCACCGTCCCACGCCACTGAGCTTCTTCGACGGCACTGTCCACATGGGGCCGGCGGTCGTGCTGCGGGGGACCGAAGCGGCCAATGCCTACTACGAACAGCTGCTCGCCGAACTGCAGGAGCGGACCCGGCAGGGTGCGGCCGCCGTGCCGGACGAGCGCTACCGGTTGTACTGGGAGGGGATGCCCATCTGGGGACGACTGCGCGCCCTGTCGGAACTGCTCACGGAGTTCCGGACGGCGGTGGTGGCCTCGACCTACTGCAACAGCTGGATTTTCGCTGCCCTCGACCCGGCCGACCCGCTGCGCTCCATGGCGCGGGCGTCGCTGGAGCTCTTCATCGCGCGGGCCGAAGGCCCGAAGGAACGGTATCTCGAAGAGATGATGACGCTGTACGCCGTCGACGGCATCATCTTCCATGACTGCCGGACCTGCCCCAACAACTCGAACACCCGGTACGGCATGCCGCGGCGGATGGCTGAGCGGCTCGGGGTGCCGACCCTGGTGCTCGACGGCGACGTCAACGACCTCCGTTGTTTCTCGGACGAGCAGGCCCGCACCAATATCGAGGGCTTTGTCGAGCAGATCGCCGACGCGCGGGGCGCGGTCCCGGGAGCACGCCCGGGATGACCCTCTGGGTTGGTCTCGACTGTGGTTCCTGGGCCACCAAGGCGGTGGTCATGGCCGACGATGCCACGGTGCTCGGGACGGCAGTCGCCCGATCCGGCGCCGACCTGGTCGGCGCGGCCGACCGGGCTCTCACCGGAGCTCTGCGCGCCGCCGGCCGGGGGCGCGCCGAAGTCCAGGCCGTGTGGGCGACGGGTTTCGGGCGTCACTCCCTGACGCAGGCCGACGGGTCGCGGACCGAACTGGACTGCCATGGTCGGGGGGCCGCCTTCTTCGTGTCCGGACCGCTGGTGGTGATCGACATCGGCGGGCAGGACGCCAAGGTGATCCATCTGGATCCGGAGGGCCGACGACTGGGGCATCGGATGAACCGCAAGTGTGCCGCGGGTACCGGGAGTTTCCTTGAGGAAATCGCCCTCCGGCTGGGCATCGAGTCAGCCGACCTGGATCGTCTCGCCCTCGAGGCGACCGAACCGCTCGAACTGTCGAGCTTCTGCACCGTGTTTGCCGGAACCGAGCTGCTGGCGCTGATCCGGGCCGGCAAACGCCCCGCCGACCTGGCGCTGGCGGCCTACCGGTCCCTGGTGAAGCGGGTGGCGGCGATGGACGTGTTTCCCGGGAAGGTCGTGGCCACCGGGGGCGTCGTGGCCTACCACCCCACTCTGGTGGACCTGCTCGGCAAGGAGTTGCGCGCCGAAGTGATCGTTCCCCCTCTGCCTCAGATGATCGGGGCCTTCGGGGCTGCGCTCGCCGCCCGGGATGGGGCGGTGGCGGTGGGGCCGTCGATCGGAGGGTCGGATGTTGACTGAGGCCCCGCGCGGCAGCGATCATCGCGGCCACCACGCGGCGGCGGCAGCGCGGTCAGGCTCGGAGCTCTACTCGACCATCCCGCTGCCCGGCCAGCCGGAATCGGTGGGCAGCCTCCTGGCCCGCCAGGTCGCCAGCCGGGCCGGGCAGCCGGCCTACGGGGTGCGCCAAGGAGCAGAGTTCCGGACCGTGTCATGGGGCGCGCTGGGTGACGACGTCACCGCGCTCGGGCGCTTCCTGGTGGCTGCCGGGGTCGGGCCGGGAGACCGGGTCGTGGCGTTCTCCCCCAACCGCGCCGAGATGCTGGTGGTCGAGCTCGCCACCATGAGCCTGGGTGCGGTGTACCTGCCGATCTTCGCCGGATACGCCGAGGTCCAGGCGAAGGAACTGGTCGCCCAGGCCCGGCCGTCGGCGCTCTTCGTCCCGGGCGCGGAGCAGCTCCAGCGCACGGGTGTGCCGGGCAGCGTGCGGGTGGTGGTGACTTGCGACGGGATGGAACCGGTCGAGCGCCAGTCGCTGTTGGGCGACTCCGTCCCCGAGACCATCCGATACGCCGACGCCCTGATGCAGTTCACCAGGCCGGCGGAGGCGGCCGCCGCCCGGAGGGACTTTCTCGCCGCCGCCGCCGCCGTGGATCCGGGCGAGCCGGCCCTGATGATGTTCACCTCGGGCACCACCGGGCGACAGAAGGGGGTCCTGCTCAGCACCCACACCAACCTCACTCAGCAGCGGCCCGTTACGGCGAGATGCAGAATCACCCCGGCCGATCGGTTCCTCTGCTACTTGCCCTGGCACCACAGCTTCGGGGGAATCTTCGAGAAGTACGCGGCGCTCTACAACGGCGCCACCCTGTTTCTCGACGACTCGGCGGGCAAGGACTTCGACCGGCTGCTGCAGAATTGGGAGGTGGTGCGGCCGACGATCTACTTCAGTATCCCGAAGATCTATCAACAGCTGGTGGTGCGGGCGCAGGGGCATCCGGAGGAAGCGTGGATCCTCCATCCGGAGCTGCGTTTCGTCTTCACCGCGGCGGCGGCCCTTCCCGCCAACCTCGCCACGTTCTTTGCTGAGCGGCGGATTCCGGTGCTCGAGGGATGGGGGCTGACCGAAACGGCTCCCTGCTGCACCGTGACCGACCTGGCCGAACCGCGCACCGTGCCGGGAATGGTGGGCTACCCGATTCCCGGTGTCCGGCTTCGGATCGCCGCCGACGGCGAGATCCTGGTTCAGGGACCGAACGTGATGCGGGGGTACTTCGAGGATCCGGAGGCCACCGCCAGAGCGCTCCCGGGCGATGGCTGGTTCCGCACCGGAGACCTCGGCGTCGCGGTCGGCGCTGGTCTCAAGCTGGTCGCTCGCAAGGACCGGGTCTTCAAACTGCTCAATGCGGAGAAGGTCGTCCCCACCGGGATCGAGAACCAGCTGGCCGGAATGAACCCGTATATCCGGCACGTCATCGTGGTCGGGAGCGGGCGGGACTACCTGGCCGCGCTCGTCTTTCCGGATTTCTACCGGATTGGTGAGGAGTTCGGGGCCGATACCGCGACGGCAGACCAGGTGGTGAAGGCTTCGCTGCGCGAAACGGTGCGCACCTTCAATCGGGAACATCCGATCCGGTACGAGAAGATCCGTGCCTTCGCGGTGATCAGCCGGGAGCTGACCATCGAAGGGAACGAACTGACGCCGTCCCTCAAGGTGCGGGTCGGCGACGTCCTCAACTCGGGGGCAGGCTACGTGGAGGCGGTGTACGATCCGAGCGCGGACTGCGACTGCCACTTCCTGCGGAAGGTCTTCCGGCTTGAGCCGGACTCGCGGAGCTGCTTCGCGGGTCGGGACCGCACCCTGGATCAGTGCCATGAGTGCGGCAACTTCGTCTTTGGCGACCCGCCCGACCAATCGGAGCCGGTGACAGTGAAGGGAGGCCGGGCATGACTGAGGCGCCCCGACCCTGGGAGGGGGGGGTGATGACGGCGGCCGGTACCCCATTCGAGCATCGTGAGGTGCCCCCCCGCGAGCCCGGGCCGGGAGAGGCGGTGGTCGAGGTGGCCGGCTGCGGCGTGTGTCACACCGATCTGTCGTTTCTCCACTCCGGGGTGCCGACCCGCCGCCCGCCTCCCCTGGTGCTGGGCCACGAGATCAGCGGGATCGTGAGGGCGGTCGGCGAGGGGGTGGGCGCCGGTCTCCTGGGCGGCCCGGTGGTGGTTCCCGCCGTCCTGCCGTGCGGGGAGTGTGAGCTCTGCCAAGGAGGCCACCGGACGATCTGCCGGCGCCAGGTGATGCCGGGCAACGATATCGACGGCGGATACGCCTCGCACGTCGTGGTGCCAGCCCGCTTTCTCTGCCCGGTGCCTCCGAGAGTGCTCCAGGGTCACGACCTGTGGGAGCTCGCGGTGGTGTCGGACGCTGTGGCGACGCCCTTCCAGGCGGTGCGGGCCTCGGGACTGGCCCCCGGCGGTCTCGCCGTCTTCGTGGGCGTAGGGGGGATCGGGATTCACGGGGTCCAGGTAGCCGCGGCGGTCGGGGCGACGGTCATCGCGCTCGACGTGGACAAGGCGAAACTCGCCCAGGCCGCCTCGGCCGGAGCCCACGCGACCCTCGAGGTCAGGGGTCAAGCCGCCAAGGAGATCCGCAAGCAGGTGAGAGACCGGGCCGCTGCCCTGGGCGCCCCGGCCCATCGCTGGAAGATCTTCGAGACCTCCGGGACCCGGACCGGGCAGGAAACGGCGTTCGGGCTCCTCGGGTTCGGCGGGTCGCTGGCGGTTGTCGGGTTCACCCCCGACCGGGTCGAAATCTGCCTGTCCCACCTGATGGCGTATGACGCGGTCGCGCGGGGGAACTGGGGGGCCGATCCATTGATCTACCCTGAACTGCTCGACTGGATCGCGGCGGGACGGATCTCGCTGAAGCCGTACATTGACCGCCGGCCGCTCGGCCAGATCAACGCGGTGTTTGAGGCGGCGCACCAAGGGCAGCTGCTTCGACGGGTGGTGCTGGTCCCTTCCTGAACTGGAGATACCCGCCGTGAGAGCGATTGACATCCTGATGGAGGAGCACCGGAACATCGAACGGGTGCTGGACGCCCTGGAGATCATGGCCGGGCAGCTGAGCCGGGGAGGCGAGGTCCGCCCGGGGTTCTTTCTCGAGGCCGCCGGGTTTTGCGCCGAGTACGCCGACGGGGTACACCACCACAAGGAGGAGGACGTCCTGTTCGAATCGATCATCGCCGGCGGGATGCCGGCGGACCAGGGGCCGATTCCGGTGATGCTGACGGAGCACAAACAGGGCCGGGCCTTCACCCGTGGCATCCGGGAGGCGGCGCTCCGCCTGGAAGAGGGTGATGAGGGGGCCCGTCGAGACCTGGTCGCCCACGCGGGTGGCTACGTGGCGCTCCTCAGAGATCACATCGCCAAGGAGGACGAGGTCCTGTTTCCGATGGCAGACGGGCTGCTGTCGGACGCCGCCCAGGCGGATGTGCTGGCCGCCTTCCGGCGGGCGGAGCAGGAGGACCACGGTGGGGAGACCGTGCGGAGGCTCCTCGCCCTTGCCAGCCGGCTCCAGCGCGAGGCGGTGGCCGTCTCCGGATCGTAACCGGATGGCCGGTTGCCCCCGCAGGCCGGGGGCCGTAGGTTCTGGGGAGTCGCCCTCGGGCGGTCCCCCCCCGTACCCCCGTTGGCGGTTACATGCGCGTCCCCGCAGCCCTTTGCTGTCTTGCCCTGCTCGTTGCCTGTGCCCCCGCCGAGCCGGAGCCCGCGGCGGACGCCGCCGCCGCCGCCCCGGCCCTGGCCCTCGCTGATTTCGCCGGAACCTGGCAACTCACGACCACCCTGACCGGCGTGGAGACCCCGGTGATGTCCCAGATCAGCGGCACGGCCGCTGGCACGGACTGGACGATGGCCCTCGAGGGTCGTGATCCCATTGCACTGCAGGTTTCGGTGGTTGGTGACAGTCTGATCTCGGAGTCGAGTGAGTACGAAAGCATCCTGCGCAAGGGTGTCATGGTGCGGACGCGCACGGCCGGCGCCATGTCCAACGGCATGATGCAGGGGACCATCACGGCGACCTACCGTACCGCGGTGGGGGACGAGCTCGTCACGGGCACGTTCACCGGGTCCAGAATGCCGTAGTAGTTCGTCATCGCGGAACGGCCAGCCCAGTGGGCTGGCCGTTTGCGTTCCAGGGCTGCGGGCTGCGGCTCAGCAGCCATTGACCCCCGGGTTGCGGTCCCGCGGATCCCGTCGGCAGGGTGCGGGCATCCTCCGTCCCGGTGGTGTGGGGTCGGTCACGCCTGCCTCGTAGGGACGCTGTCGCGACTTCCTTCACCATGCTATCGTTGAGCGTGGCCTCCCCTCCTTCAGCCCCGTCCTTTTTCCACCGTGCCGCTGCGGTGGTCCTCTTCATGACGGCCCTCGCCCTGACCATTGGATTGAATGAGAGCGCCTGGCGTGTCTCCTCGGACCCGCTCCATCCGGGCTTCGCCCTGGTGGACGCGACCCGGGAGGTGGGCATCGATTTCGTTCATCATCGACCGGTCTTCGATCCGCGGATCGCCAATGTCGAGCCGCATGTCGCGGGCCTCGGCGCGGCGGTGTCGGTGGCAGACGTCGATGCCGATGGATGGCCCGATCTCTACTTCACCAACAGTCGCTTCGGGACCGCGAACGCGCTCTACCACAATAGGGGAGACGGGACCTTCGAGGACATCGCCCTGGAAGCTGGGTTGGCGGCCCTCAACCGGGAAGGTGAGGGCGTCTCGATGGGAAGTGTCTGGGGGGATCTCGACAACGACGGCTGGGAGGACCTGTTGGTCTACAAGTACGGGTTCCTCCAGCTGTTCCGCAACGTCGATGGGCACCGGTTCGAAGACATCACCGAGGCCGCCGGTCTCCGGCGTTGGATGAACAGCAACGGGGCGATCTGGTTCGACTATGACCGGGATGGATTCCTTGACCTGTACGTGACCGCCTACTTTCGGTCGGACATCGATTTCTGGCACCTCCGAACGACGCGGA
>CAYINH010000081.1:0-9290 GCA_964364615.1 uncultured Gemmatimonadaceae bacterium | reverse complement strand
CGTCCCCCTCCTGGGACCGGAAAGCCCGCCAAACGGGGCCTCGGCGCCACCACCCAGGAACTTATTGCCGGGCTGAAATGTTGAGATCAGGGCTCCACTTATCTACCTTCCCCCAGGGCAATAGGCCGTTATCTTGACCCGGCCACAGTCGACAGCAACCGCTTTCCGGTCCGGAGGCTTGTGTGGACAACCAGAGTCCGCTCCGTGGCGTCAGAGCGGTGCTGCTACTCGCGGATGAATCAGCCCCCCTCGTCCTCGGGGGGCTGACTCAGATCAATCGGCTGCTGCTCTCGATTCACGAGTGCTGCATCACCCCGGCAGCCCGCAATATCCACCCACTGCCTGTCATGGTCTGGTGGCGCAGTGCGGCGCTGATGGCCGCCCACCAGTCCCCCGGGGTGGGACCCCCCCCCGGGCTGTCCGTTCTCCACTGGAGCGGAGCGCCGCCACCCGACACGGGCGCCCTGATTGGCGGTGGGCTGGTGGTGTTGCGCACCACGCTGGTGGTGGGTCGCGGGGTCCTGGGCCCACTGCTTCAGGCCAACGACGAGGCACGGCGGGGCCTCCCCCTCCACCAGACCGCCCTCCCCGACCCGACGCTGCGGACCTGGTCCGACTGGGCGCGGGTGGTCGACGGCCCGGCGGACCAGGATGGGGATCACCACCCCGGCCCGGGGTTCGCGGCTGTCCTGCGCGGTCCGGGGGACGTGCCGGGGGTGGAGCGCGGCCTCCTTCGATCGTTGGGCAAGAGCAGCGATGGATACGTGGCGCGGACCCTGAACCGGGCGGTGTCCACCCGGATTACCGGTCTGCTGGCCCGGACCAGGATCACCCCCGACCGAGTTTCCCTTGGGGTGCTGGGCCTGGCGCTGGGAGCTGCCTGGACCGTGACGCTCGGCAGCTCCATCGGCTTTGTCGCCGGCTGTCTGCTAAACCAGCTGGCCAGCATGTTCGACGGCTGTGACGGAGAGCTTGCCCGGCTGAAGTTCCTCGATACCCGGCGGGGCGCCTGGCTCGACACCTCGGTGGATATGGTGGGCAACCACCTCTTCCTGCTCGGCATGGGCGTTGGCCTCTCCCGGCAGCCGGAATTGTCACAGGCGGTTCAGGATGCCTACTTATGGGAAGGCATCCTGGCCACCGGAGGCCTGGCGCTTTGCGTTTGGCTGGTTGCCAGGCTGACCCGAATGACCTCGGGTGAGCCACATTTCAACGGCTTCGGTTCGAACCTTGCCTTGGGCAGCGGCCCCGGGAATCGGATACGGCAGGTGGTGGCAGCCGTCACCCCGGTCTTCCGGCGCGACGTCTACGCCTTGGTGTTTCTCGGCCTGGCCCTGGTGGGCCGGCCGGCCTGGGTTCTGCATGCTCTTGCCTTCGGTGTCGTGGCACATGTTCCGGCTATTGCGTGGTTCTGGTGGCAGCACCACGATCTCACCCTCCAGGTCAGTACGGAGCGAGGACGATTGAATGGCTGATGAGGTGAGTGCGACTCGACAGACGGTCATTCTGGCCGCCGGCCACGGCAGCCGACTCCTCCCCGACCACCCGGCCACTCCCAAACCCCTCGTCCCGGTGGCCGGTCGCCCCCTGATCGAGCATGCCCTCTGGCAGGCGGAGGCGGCCGGATGTACCGAGGCCATCATCATTGTCGGCAGTCGAGCCGAGGAGCTCCGAGCCCATCTGGCGTCGGTGGAGACGACCCTCCGGCTGCAGCTGGTCCACAACCCCGATTTCAGCTTGCCGAATGGCATTTCGCTCCTCGCCGCCGAACCGTACACCGCCGAGCGGTTCTTCGTACAGATGGCCGACCATGTCTTCAGCGCCCCGGTCCTGAGGCAGCTGGAAGCGGAGGACCCGGCATTGGACGGGCTGCCGCGCCTCCTGGTGGATTGCGCGCCGGAGGGCATCGATGTGGAGGATGCGACCAAGGTGCGCATCGTGGGACGCCGAATCACCGCGATCGGCAAGCAGATCAGCCCGTGGGATGCCTTCGATACCGGCTGTTTCCGCCTGGACCACCGGATCTTCGGGGCGCTCCGCGAGGCCGCGGCCGAGGCCCCACCCACCCTCTCCGCCGGGATGACCCGGCTCGCAACGGCCGGATTGCTCGTGCCAGTGGCCCTGGAAGGAGTGCGGTGGGCCGATGTGGACACCTCGGGCGATCGGAATCGTGCCGAGACGCTCCAGCAGGCTCTCGACCATGCCAAGGGGTAACCGGGCCGCTCAACCGGCCCGCCTGCGGGCCAAGCCCCGTTCCCTCAGTCACCCACCGCGCCGCCTGATCGGGTGGAGCGTGGCACTGGTGGCGTGGTCCCTGGGGTGCCCCGCGCAGCTCCTCGGGCAGGCGCCCCACGACTCGGCCACCCCGACCCCCAGTCCCCGGATCATCCGCTCCGTGCAGATCAACCGGGAGACCATTTTCGATTCCACCGAAACCGGCAGCTGGCTGGCCCGAGCGGCCAACGCCCTCCACGTGCGGACCAACCGGACCATTGTCCAGCGCGAGCTGCTGTTTCGCGAGGGCGAACCCTATGACAGCCTTCGGGTCTTCGAGACCACCCAGAACTTGCGGGGCATGGGGATCTTCCGACGGGTGCAGGTGGACACCATTCCCACCGACTCCGGGGTCATTGCCCGGGTGACCACCCGGGACGCCTGGAGCACCAGGGGCGACGTGCGGCTCAAGAGTACCGGCGGCCAGGTGGACTACCAGATCGCCTTCATTGAGGACAACTTCCTCGGCAATGCCACCCGGGTCGGCCTCCGCTACCAGAAGACGCCCGACCGGTCGCTGGCCTCCATCCAACTCCGGCAGCGGCGTCTGATCGCCGACCGGGTGAACGTGGAGTTCTGGCACGAGGAACGTTCCGACGGCAGCCGTAACGTGCTGATCGTCGGCCAGCCGTTCTACTCGGTCATCAGCCGGGTCGGGTTCGAGGTGCGTGCGGAGAACAGATCCGAGCGGATCTTCCGGTTTCGTGAGGGTCTGGAGGTCCCCACCGATACCCTGCACCAGCGATTCTGGATCGGTCGGGCCGAGCTGGGCAAGGCGGTCATGGTCCGAAACGGGAACTACCTGCGGGTCGGGCTGATGGCACAGGTGCGGCGCGACGACTACGCGGACACCCAGGAAGGCCCGTTCGAGAACTCGGTGACTGGAGCGGGCGGGGGGTTCGTGGAGTGGCGGCGCACGGACGTCCTGACGATCACCAAATTTCTCGGGCTCGGCCGGGACGAGGAAGCGGTGGATCTCAGCACTACCGTTCGGATCGGGGCCCTCGCCGCCTTGAAGGCGGCAGGGTACGAACACGATGGGATTGGTTCGTCGCTGACACTGCACCACGGGATACGGGCCCCGGGCGGGTTTGCCTTTCTCGACGTGGCCGCCAACGGCCTGCACAGCTCCGCTGGTCTCGACTCCGGATCGGTCTTCGTCGGGACGACCCTCGCGGTCCGCCCCGCGGGGAACCAGATGCTCATTGCCCACGCCCAGGCCGGATGGGTCAAGGCGCCCCGGCCCGGTACCGAGTTCGACTACGGACTGAGCCAGGGCCCGAGGGCCTTCCGGGCGCATGCGTTCACCGGTGACCGTGCCGCCCTGGTGACAGCGGAGTACCGGTACCTCCCGTCGCGCGGCATCGGCAACCTCGCGAATATCGGGTTTGCCGCCTTCGCCGACTACGGGGGCGCCTGGTACGCGGGATCCCCTTCGCGGCTCGGAACCTCGCTGGGGATCGGACTCCGGTTCGGGGTGTCCCGGGCCGCCAACCTGAGCCCCAATCGCCTGGACCTCGCCTATCGGGTCAAGAACGACGTCAACCCGGGCGGCTGGGTGATTTCCGTCGGGAAGGGACTGCTCTTCTCCACCACCCCCCGCTGACCCCGGGGGGAACTGGTGCCTCGGGGATTCGCGATTGCAGTGGTGAAAGTGAGGGTTCTGGCCGTTGCCGTCGTCGGTCTCGTCCTGCTCGTCGCCCTCGTGGTGACCGGCCGAGTGGCCGCCCGGAAGCACCCACCTGCCGTGCTCCGCTCCGAGGACGGGAACAGCACGGTCTTCGTCGACTTTCACCGGGGGCGTCCTCCGGCTGGACCGCGAGACGAGCCTCCTGTTCCCTTCTTCAGGCTGGTCGACGGGCGTCCCTCAGTCGCGCTGACGTTCGACTGTGCCTGGGTGCCCGAAGCAGCCGGGATGAAGATCCTCGACTTCCTCAAGGCCCAGGCAATTCCCACGACGTTCTTCATCTCCGGGCCCTTTGTCTTCCGGGACTACCTGAAGGGGATGGCGGGTGGTCTCAACGAGGCGAACTTCCGGATGATTCGGCGGATGATCGCGGACGGCCACGAGTTTGGCAACCACACCTGGACTCATCCCCGCAACGCCGGCTCAATCGATTGGGAACGGGAGATCACCGAGCTGCGCCTCGGCTGGGACGCCGTGGTGCGCGAGCTGTTCGGTGCCGAGCCGCCCGCCAACGCGCGGATGCTCCCCTTCTGGCGCGCTCCGTTCGGGGAGCACGACGACCGGTCACTTCGGATGGCGTCCCGCGCCGGGTTTCCGCTTCACATCGGCTGGACCGTCGACGTCCACGACGGCCTGGGATTGCCCCGTTGCGCGGAGGGTCCATCGAATGAACAGTGCAATGACGCGAAGCGGATGACCGATCGGGTGATCGACTTCCTGGACGCCCGGTCCGGGCCGTTCGACGGCGTGGTCGTGCTGGCGCACCTCCAGAACCCGTATGACTGGACCGGCCGGCCGGACGGGCTCGCTCGCCTGGTCGATACCCTCGCCGCGCGGGGCATCGCCCTTCGCCCGTTGTCGGAAATCTTCAACTGGGACCTGGCCCCCGACCGGCGACCGACCAGCCGCTAGAGAAAGATGACCGCCAGGCCCGCCATCGCGGACACCACCAGCACCGCCGGCCGGATGAACCCCTGGTCGATGACCCCCTTGGTAAACCGGGACACCCCGTAGCCCACCAGGATTCCGGGAATGAGGTAGCCACCCAGCTTGAATTCGGTCATTCCAAATCGCCCGACTCCCGCCAGCCCAGCCAGTGAGAGTCCCACGCCGACGATGAAGAACGCCGAGAGCGTGGCGCGAATCCGGGGCCCGGTCTCGTGCTGATAGAGCAGCGCGATCGGAGGCCCGCCGATCGAGGTGAGGGTCCCCATGAATCCGGAGATGATTCCAACCAGTCCCAGGGTCCGGGGCGCGGGGTGAATTCGGAGCCCGCTGGCGGTCAGGCCGACGGCCCCCAGCACGATCAGGCCGAACAGCAGCTCCAGCCGCTCATTCGAGAGCACCGTGATCGCGCCCATCGCCACCACGGTTCCGATCACTCGCCCAGCCACCGCCCACCCGAGGTCATTCCCCTGCACCGAGTGCCACTCCCGCCGGGCCAGCAGGACAGTGAGAACCGCCGACGAGACCAGGATGGGGCCGGGGACCAGGCGGGGATCGATCAGGATGAGGAACGGGGCGGCGAACAGCCCGAGTCCGAAGCCGATGGTGCCCTGGATCAGGGCACCCAGGGCCACCGCGGTGGTGGCCAGCAGAAAATCGATCAGACTCACGGGAACTGTGGTGGCATGGGCGCCGCAATATGGGCCGGGGCTCCGAATCCGCCAAGCCGCTGCCCCCCTTAGTGCTTCAGGCCCGCCGGTTGCAGTTCGATTGACTAGATTTCGCTGGCTCTCCGGTGCACCTGCCGGAGTGCCATTCGTCTCACAGGAAACACCGACCTCGGTATCAGCGAGGTCGCCTTCGGAGCTAAGTTGATGAATTACAAGAAGTTACTGCCACGGATCGGGCTCGCTCTCGTCCCCCTCACCCTGGGGGCGCTGCTGCTCCAGGGCCAGGGCAAGGGGACCGACGGGCCCCGGCTGTTCGCCCAGGTGCTGCAGTTTGTCGAACGCCACGCGGTGGACTCGCTGGGGAACGCCGAGATCTACGAGAAGGCCGCCCGGGGTCTGATCAAGGGCCTCAACGACCCGTACGCCGATCTCTACTCCCCTGAGGAACTCGCCATTTTCCAGCGGAACACGCTGGGGAACAACTACGGCGGGATCGGGATGCAGATCGAGAGCCAGGACGGTCTGATCACCGTGACCCGGGTCTTCCCGGGCACCCCGGGCGAACGAGGCGGGGTCCAGGCCGGCGACCGGATTCTGATGGTCGACTCGGTGGCCGTCACCGGCATGCGGATCGGGGACGTCTCGGACCGGCTGACCGGCGTGGCCGGCACCAAGGTTCAGGCAACGTTCGGTCGGGAGGGCGTCAACCAACCGATCCGGGCGACCTTCACCAGGGCGGTGATCCGGGTTCCCACCGTCCCGTACACCCTGGTGCTCGACGGTGGCGTCGGATACCTCCCGCTCCAGCGGTTCAACGAGAATTCGGCCGCCCAGTTCGAGGAGGCGCTGAACGAGCTCCGTCGCAAGGGCGCCAGGAGCTTCATCCTCGATCTGCGCGGCAACCCGGGCGGGAGCCTGGAGCAGTCGCTCAAGATCTCGAGCCTCTTCCTCCGCACCGGCCAGGAGCTGGCCCGGGTCAAGCATCGGGGCCGGGACCCCGAGGTCTATCACGCGTATCAGGACCCGATCATCGACTCCACGGCCATCGTGGTCCTGCTCGACAACTTCTCCGCCTCGGCGTCGGAAATCGTGGCTGGGTCGCTTCAGGATCATGACCGGGCGCTGGTGGTCGGCAACGGCTCCTTCGGCAAGGGCCTGGTGCAGACCCTCTACCCGCTGGACGGGGGCTGGGCGATCAAGCTCACCACCGGCAAGTGGTATACCCCGAGCGGTCGCTCGATTCAGGGAGAACACACCCAGCTGACCGACGGCCGGTTCGTGGAGTACGCTCCCGACTCGCTGGAGAGCGACTCCGCCCGGAAGGCCCGGCCGATGTTCCGGTCGGATGCAGGACGGATCGTGTATGGCGGTGGCGGCATCACCCCGGACGTCGTGGTCCGCCAGGACACCATGACCGCCGGCGAGCAGGAGTTGCTCCGGTCGATCGGTTCCAAGTGGCCCTCCGCCCGGTCCGCACTCTATACCTATGCCCTGGAGCTCAAGGGCACCGTGCGGCCCGACTTCACCGTGAGCCAGGCGTGGGTGGACGAGCTCTACCGCCGGATGGCCGCGGTCGAGGCCGCGCCCGAGCGGGGGCTGTATGACAGGAACGTCTCGGTGCTGACGCGGTTACTGGAGCAGCAGCTCGCTGGACTGGCGTTCGGGGACTCGGCCGCCTTCCGCCGCACCGTGCCGCAGGACCGGCAGCTGCAGACGGCCCTGGAGTACCTGAAGAAGACCAGCTCCCAGCGGGAACTGCTGGCGATGGCCGCCGCCGCGTCCAAGCCGGCCGACCCCGGGAAGTAGCTCGCTCAGCTCCCGCTGACATCGAGAGTAGAGACCGGCCTCGAGCTAGCGACCGCGCAGCGTCACACCCACGGTGGCGCTGACCACGCTTCGCGATCCCGAGGGCCCGAACGACGTGGGTCCCCGCTTCGTAGGCGAGACTCGCTCGCCGGTGGCCCTCATCCAGAGCGACGTCCCGGGGCCCACCGTCCACTGCACTCCCACGGCGCCCAGCCAGGGCTGCGCGGGACGAGAGGCCAGGTCGTACTCGGGCAGCACGTAGGTCCGGT
This sequence comes from uncultured Gemmatimonadaceae bacterium, assembly GCA_964364615.1. GTDB lineage: Bacteria > Gemmatimonadota > Gemmatimonadetes > Gemmatimonadales > GWC2-71-9 > SZUA-320. Next base: position 1,638 of record CAYINH010000081.1, on the reverse strand, counting down.
ACACTGGCCCCAGCGCCGTCGGGTCCGGAAAGGAGCTGTTGGCGGAGTAGCTCGCGTATCCAAGTGTTACGGCCGCGAACAGGCGGGGAGAAAACGCCCGGCCAACCTCGACGCTCACGCCGTTGGTCAGTCCCGTGACTTCGGCCGCGACCGGGACGGTGACCGCATCCCGCAGCCGGTGCTCCCAGCGGACCTGCACGCCCACCACCAGCGCCCAGCCCACCGTGTCGGGCAGGACGCGCAGCTCGGCCGCCGCCGAACCTGCGCGCTCGACGGCGCGGAAGATCACTCCGGCCGTGTCGAGGGCCAGGTCGCCAGCACCGCGGAGGGTGGTGTACCGCGCATCCAGCGTGAGGAGCGTCCGCCGGCGGACCCGCCGCTGATACGCGCCCCCGGCGCTCCACGCGTTCGCGTCCCAGGCATCCTCCGCGGGGTCGTTCGCCTCCTGCCGGGTGAGTCGCTCGCGGAGCCAGCTGCGCTCCGCGTAGAGGGTCCAGCTTCCTCCGACCAGGGGCCCCGCGACGGACCAGCCGGCGGACGGAATGTTCTCCTCAATGCGGCGGTAGTACAGCGAGCTGACCTCGAGCGGCTGCACCTCGCGGAGGCCTTCGAGCTGCACCACCTGCCCGTCTGCCGCGCTCTCTATCAGGAAGATGGTCTCAGCCCGATTCCGCCAGCGTGCGTAGGGGCCGAATCGCAGCGACCCGACCGCCCGCGTCAGGCCGATCGTCGCCCCCGGCAGAGTCTGGCGGGTCCGCCGCACGAATCCCGCCTCGATGGTCTGGTGCTCCCGCGCCTGGTACCCCAGGGCCAGGCCCAGCCCCCACGCTCCCAGTTGCAGGCTCGCCGCCCCCTCGAGCCGGACCCGGATCCGCTGCGTGGCGGTGGTGCTCGTATCGAGCGTGACGAACGGACTGGTGGGGTACGCCTCCACCACGTCCGCCCGGGCGCCCGGATCGAAGCGCTCCTGCTCGAGCACCACTCGCCCGAGGAGCCCGAGCCGGGCGTCCACCGGCGTCCAGCCCATGCCGGTTGCCTGCCGGACCGAGCTTTCGCCCGGGTCGAGCGGGCGGCGCAAGCTGCCACTCTCGCGGCCCTGGGACAGGGCAAAATCGGTCCGGGTGTCGGCCAGCTCGGCGCGGAGCCCACCGGGATTGCCGGCGGTCCAGAAGAGCCCGACGCGTGGCGGGGGCAGGAGAAGCGACGCCGGCACAGCGCCCCCATGGGGGAGCCGGCGCGGCAGGTCGGCCCGGGGCTGAAGCGGGCTCCAGGTCCCAAGCCAGCTCGGGCGCCCGCTCTCCGGCCCGAGGCCCGCTGTCTGCGCCAGGAGAAGGGGCGCCGCAAGAGACGCCGCAAAGAACGCCGCGAGGGCGCGGGCCGCAGTCACCGCTCTCCCCAGGCCAGCCCCAGCGGCAGCGTGATCTCGAGCCCGAACCGGGTCGACGGGAACAATCGCGGCACGGTGGTCCGGCCGCCGAAGTTGCCCAGCCGATCGAAGGCGTTGAAGGCGTAGAACGACAGCCGGCCATCAAGGGGCAGGCTCTTGCTCACCTGGAGACTGAACAGCCAGTCCACGGGTCCCCTCTGCGGATCGTTCAGCACGCCACTCCATTGAAAGAATGCGGAAGCCAGCAGATC
>CAYINH010000080.1:0-9359 GCA_964364615.1 uncultured Gemmatimonadaceae bacterium | reverse complement strand
ATCAATTGATCGAACTCCAAGAAGCTATCGCGGCCCAGAACCTGGCCGTGGAACCGAGCCGCCGAGAAGTTGTCACCCTCCCGCTCGCGCACATCGTCGCGCAGCCGGATCAGTTCGCGACAGCCGAGGATGGCGCCGAACGCCTCGGTCGGTTCGAGCAGGCAGCCCCGCACCGCCGCCAGCGCGTGAAGCGGCTCGATCCCCAGCCGCTCGATGAGGAGCGCGACACCCTCCTCGATGGAGAGCTGATGGGTGTGGAGTCCGATGTCCACTCGGGCCAGCAGGTGCCGGAAATAGATGTGGGACAGCCCCACCAACCGATCGGTAGCGGTGGTCCAGTAGCCCGCCTCAAACAGGACGTGCACCGCGTAGAGCCCCCAACCGCCCTGGGTCAGCCGACCTTCGAGGTGGCGTCGCACCTCGGGTTCCAGGGCGGCCATCTGTTCATGGTGCAGATGGAGCCCGGGGACCCCGAGCTCGGCCAGGATCGGACTGAGCCAGACGGCGGTGGACGGCCAGTCGGCCAACTCGACCCGGGCCGGGGCCGCCGCGCCCCACCAGCCGGAGCGGTAGACTCCGTGGGCGGTAACCACCTCCAGGTGAGGCGGCAGAATGGTGACTTCGGGAGAGGGCCCCGCCCCCGGGAACAGCGCCCGATCAGAGGCGAAGGCCGCCAGTCGCAGCAACTCCCCGGCGGCCTCGCCGGCGAGATCTCCAGGTTCACCCTGGATCTCGACCAGGCTGCCCAAGGCCTCATGCCAATCCTCACCGCCCAGCTCCCCCGCCAGCGCCGCCAGACTGTCGTCGAATTCCTGTTCCCGACGGAGCAGGTAGCGCCACCCCTCGGCGGCACCGGTCGGCACCGCATGCAGGTGATGCAGCAGTCGGTCGAAGTGGTCTCCTCCCGAGCCAGCAGGCCGGATCCCCTCCTCGGCAATCTCTGCTTCCAGAACCAGCAGAAAGCTCTCCAGTTCGCCGCGGGCCTCGCTCGCCGCCGCCTGCGCCACCGCCGCCAGGTTCGGCTCACCCAGCAGCCCGGCCTCGACCTCCCGGATCAGGCCGTCCACCGCCGGGACCAGGTCCCGGGCCAGGGCGATCAGCGGCTCGGCCGAAGCCCCGAGCACGTTGGCGGCGGTCCGCAGAAAGTCGGGGATCGCCTGGACCCGCGCCAACGCCATCATGGCATCTTCGGGGTCGGCCGGCCGGCGAACGGCTTCGAGGCCCTCGGCCAGGTGCAACAGCCAGAAGGCGGGATTCCGTCGGTGGGGCCGTTCGTGCTGCAGTCGGAAGACGGTGGCCCGGATGTCATCCAGCAGCGCCGTCCGGTCGATCTCCTCGGCCGGGGCGTCTACTTCCAGCCCCTCGACCGCCGCCTCCAGAGCCCGGAAGGCCGCGAGGTGCTCGGCGATGGCCTCTTCGTCGTACTGCCCCAGTCGGCCGTGGTACTGCGTCAGCCCTGCCTGACTCGCCGCCGCAGGGTCGCAATGCCAGCGGAGGTCGAGATAGGAGCGGCAGACGTCGTCAGTCCGGGACACCGATGCACTCCGCATGATCGGCCAGGCTCATCGAGCCGCTGACATCCCGAAGCGTGACGTGGTTCCCCAGCAGCGTCTGCACCAGATGAGCGCCCTCGATCCTCGCGTCCTGACCGACGATACTGTGGGCGATCCGGCTGTCGAGGATAGTGCTCCCCTTCTCGATGCTGACATTGGGCCCGATGGTGCTCCGCTCGATCCGGACGCCGTCCTCGATGTAGACCGGCTCATGGATGGTGACACCCGGCAGGTCGGGACGCCGGGCCGCACCCAGCCGCAGGAGAGTCTCGTTGGTCTCGATGATCGCTTCCTGGGTGCCACAGTCGTACCAGCCTCCCACCTCGGCGGTCAGGATTCTGCGCCCCTGGTCGATCATGTGCTGGAAGGCATCGGTCAGGTAGTACTCCCCCTGGTTGGCCGCCCGAGCCACCACGTGGTCGATCCCGGCCCACAGCGCATCGGTGTCCCGGATGTAGTAGAGCCCGATGTTGGCCAGCCGCGAGATCGGTTCGCTGGGCTTCTCCACGATCCGCGTCATGTACCCGTCGGCATCGGTGACCACGACCCCGAACCGCTGGTAGTCCTCCACCTCCTTGGCCCAGATCACCCCATCCGCCTCGGTCCGTTTGATCAGGCCGAGGTCGGCCTCGAAGACGGTGTCCACGAAGATGATGAGCACCGGCTCGGTCACGTGGGGTCGGGCCAGGTTGACGGCGCCGGCGGTCCCGTCCTGGACCCGCTGCTCGACATAGCGGCTGGGCCACCGATAGCGGCTCCGGGCGTAGGCCTCGACCTGCTCCTTGAGGTGGCCGGTGATGAAGATCAGCTCGGAGACGTCGAGCCCGTCGAGCCGGTCCATCACCCAGTCCATGACCGGGCGGCCCGCCACCTTGAGCAGCGGCTTGGGCACCAGATGGGTGTGGGGGCGGAGTCGGGTCCCCTTGCCGGCCAGCGGGATGATCACCTGCACGCGTCAGTCTCTCCCGTAGCGATCGGTGAGCCGGACCAGGTCGTCGAGTTCGGGGGTCGAGGCCTCGAGGATATCACTGTCCTCGACAGCTTCCACCTGATGCACCATTCCGGCCGGAATGTGGACCGAGTCGCCGGCCCGGAACACCCGCTCCTCGAGCTGGTCCTCGGTGCCGAGCCGGAGAATCATCTCGCCCCGGAGCAGGTGCATCGTCTCGTCCTTCTGCCGGTGGTACTGGCAGCTGAGCGCATGCCCGGCCTTGACGTGCAGGATCTTCCCGACGTAGCGATCGGTCCGGGCCCAGATCAGTTCGTGACCCCAGGGCTTCTCGACTCGGTAGGGAGCGTCGCTCATGTGCCTCCAAGAGGGCGGAACTGGTAGGACGTCGGGACACTGATGCAGGCGCGGATGCAGACCCCGCAGCCCACGCAGCCTTCATATCGCAGGACCGGGTGACCGGCCTCATCCATCGTCAGCGCCTGTTCGCCGACCGGGCAGGCGTCGGCGCAGGCCCGGCACGGGGTACCGCGAAACGTAACGCACCGTTCCGGCACCAACTCCACCACGCCGAACCGGTAGCCGGTCCACCCCTGCTCGGGTACGATGAGCGCATCGGTGGGACAGGCTGCCGCACAGGGCATGTCGGGACAGGCGATGCACGGGGCCCGACGGAGATCGAGATACGGGGTCCCGGCCGCGAGTCCCCCCTTGGTCGGCACCGTCCGGATCACCTGCGGCGGGCAGGCGGTCACGCAATCGCCGCACCGGGTGCAGGCGGTCAGAAATCCCATCTCCGGCAGCGCCCCGGGCGGTCGGACGTAGCGCTCGGTGACGACCCGCTCCTCGGTCCGTTCGAGGGCCCGCTCCAGCCATTGCCCGACGTTGTTCCGGAAGAACTCCCGGCGATTCCCCTCCCCCGGTTCCCGCCACATGCCGGCTACCGGGTCGGGCTCGACCCCGCCTCCCGAAGATAGGCGTCGGTCCCACTGAGCCAGTCCTGGCGCGGGGGGCTGAAGACGTCGACGTCGAGGGTGTCCTCCAGCGCGACGGCCTCGTGGGGCAGATTGGACGGGAGGTGCAGCACCTCTCCTGCCCCGACCACGACGACGCGGGACCGATCGGCCCCGAGAGTAAACTCCAGGGCACCCTCCAGCACGTAGGTCAGCTGCTCGTTGTCGTGCTGATGCATCGGGACCAGGCACCCCTTCTTCAGGTAGACGTGGGCCAGCATCATCCGCTCTCCGGTGACCAGGCGGCGGGACAACTTGTCGTGCAGCACTTCCCTGGGCATGTCGTCCCAGCGGTAGAAGGTCGCCGAGTTGCTCATGGGATCATCTCCTTGGGAACGGACGGAACCTCCAGCCAATGGGTGAACCACTGCCGGAGCCGACCCAGCCGGTCCACCAGCAGCCAGGGCTCCCCGGTGCGGGAGAGGTCGTGGGTCGAGCGCGGGTAGCGGACCAGCTCCACCGGGGTACCCTGCTTCTTGAGCGCAGTGAACCACTGTTCCGCGTCGGTCATCGGGGTCCGGTGATCCTCCTCTGACTGCACCATCAAAGTCGGGGTGGTGACATTCCGGACGTATCGGATCGGGCTCAGCGAGTCGTACATCACGGGGTTGTCCCACGGCTTGCCGAAGAACTCGAACTCGGTGAGGCCCTGGGCATCCGAGCTCCCGTACCAGCTCCACCAGTTGCTGATCATCCGGTCGGTCTGGGCCGCCTTGAACCGGTGGGTCTTGGCGGTCACCCAGGCGGTCATCACCCCGCCATAGGAACCCCCGGTCACCCCCATCCTGGTGGAATCCACATCGGGACGAACCGACACGATGTCGACCGCCTTCATCAGGTCCTGGTAATCCTCGGCGAACCAGCGACCCCGGGTGCTGTAGCTGAACTCGGCGCCGTAGCCCGCCGACCCGCGGGGATTGGTGAACAGCACCCACATCCCCGCGCCGGCCAGATTCTGAAACTCGTCGAACCAGTTCTCGCCATAGGCCGAGTGGGGACCGCCGTGGATGTAGAGCGCGAGCGGGTACTGCTTCCCCGGCTGGTAGCCGTAGGGCTTCATCAGCCAACCCTCGACCTCCACCCCGCCGACGGACTGGAAGGTGAACCGTTCGGCATCGGCCCAGGCCACCTCGGCGTTGAGCTTGTCATTGAACGACGTGATCCGGCGCTCGTTCCTGCCGTCGGCGTCGGCCACGAAGAGCTCGGTCGGCCTGGTCAGGCTGGTGGCCACATAGGCCATCTTGGTGCCCGCGGCATCCAGACTCGGCCCGATCACCCGGCGCCGACCGGACACCACTTCGGTGCGCTGCTTGCTGGCCGGATCCACCAGGAAGACCGCGGTCCGTCCACCGATGGCCGCCGTCATCGCGATCCGGCCGTTGGGGAGCCACTCGAATCCACCCGGCTCATACTGCCAGCCCGCCGTCAGATCCACCAGCGCGCCGCCGGCGACCGGGACCACCGCCAGGATCGACTGCGCGGTCCGGTGGGCCCGCCGGACAACGGCGATCCGCGATCCATCCGGCGACCAGGCCAGCCCGTTCTCGTCCCCCATGATGGTGGCCACCTTCCGGGGCGCCCCGCCAGCCACTGACAGGAGGTAGATGTCCTCGGTGTTGCGAGGCGCCTCGTCCCGCGCCGCATCGTAGGGCAGCCTGGCCAGCGAGTCGTCCTCCGCCTGCACCACCGAATCGGGCCGGAGCGCCGGCTCGGCGGTAAAGGCGACCCACTTCCCATCCGGCGAGACCGCCACACTCCGATGGGAATACCGGGTGTCGGTGATCATCCGCTTCTTCCCGCCGGTCGCCTGCAGCCAGATCTGAGCTGGCCGCCACCGCCTTGGCTCCGACCGGTTGGTCAGGAAACCCTGGCCGTTCCCCTTGATCGGCAGCTCGACATACTGCCGCCCATCGAATCGGGCCTGGTCGAGTGGTTTGGTGATCGCGCCGTCGGGGGCGCGGGACGGCCCACCAGCGCCCGCCTGGCGCGGCGTCGAATCGGTCGGCATCGAATCGGTCGCCGCTGAATCGGCCCACGCCAGCAGCTTGCGATCGGCCGACAGGGAACCGGCAGGAGGACCGTCGTACTCGGCGGCCTCGCCCCCGGGCTGATCCATCCGGAGCGCCCAGCTCCGGGCCCGCGAACCGGGCCGGGTGCTGGTGAAGATGAGGAGCGCCCCATCAGGCGACCACCGCTGGTTGCTGCTCTCCACGCTGGGGGAGGTGAACCGGACCGGATCACCACCGGTGGTGCTGGAAACCCAGACCTCGGAGTGCCGCTTGTTCTGGGCCTCGACCACCGTGGTCACGGTGAACGCCACCCGGCGCCCGTCGGGACTCATTGCCGGAGAACTGACGGTGGTGACCCGGTGCCAGTCGGCCGGCACGAATGCCCTGCCACCCGTCTGGCCGGCGACCGGCAGGGCGGTGAGCGGGAGGACGAGGAGCGGCAGCAGGGCGGTGCGGAAACGCATGAAAGATCCTCGGAGTGGAGGCAGAGCCGGAATCTACCACTCCCGCTGGACGCGAAAAGGGCCGGGAATGACCCCGGCCCTTCATGCCCAACTGTCCGATGGCGATCGAGCTACTTTAGCAGTTGCCGCCGGAGCCGGGTCACCCGACGCTTGACCGAACCATCCAGCACCCGATTCCCGACCCGGACCACCACCCCGCCGAGGATCGAGGGATCCTCGCTGAAGGTCGCGATGACTTCCTTGCCCACCTGCCGCTCCAGGGCCGCCACGATCACGGCCTTGAGCGCCTGATCCGGCTTCCGGGCCAGAGTGACCCCCGCCCGCACCCGGTTGAACTTGATATCCAGCAGGCCCAGATAGCCGGTCGCGATCTCGGCCAGGAACCCCTGCCGACCCCGTTTGACGACCGCATTCAGGAAGAGCTTCAACTCCTGCGGCGCCCCCTGGATCGACCGGGTGAGCAGATCCGCCTTCTCGGCCTTGGTGATCCTGGGCGAGGCCAGCACCGTCTGCACCATGGGCGACACCGCAACCGCACCGGCCAGCGAGTCCAGCCAGTCGGCGTACACCGCCGTGTGGCCGCTCTTCTCCCCCAGGATGAAGAGCGCCTGGGCATAGTTCAGGCCAACCGATTCGGCTCTCAATGGAGGGTCCGCACCGAGTCGAGGTAGTCGGTCACCAGCTTGCGATCGGCCTCGCCGTCGAGCCGCTGCTCGATCAGCCGGGTCGCCGCGGCGAGCGACAGATCCACCGCCTCGCGGCGGATTTCGACCAGGGCACGCTCCTTCTCGGCCACGATCTCGCGCCGCGCCCGGGCCAGTACTTCCTCCTGCTCGTGCTTCGTCTTCGCGAGCAGGCCAGCCCGTTCCTTCTCGGCCGAGCTGCGGGCCTCGGCGAGCAGGCTCTGGGCGCTGGCCCGGGCCTCGGCGGCCGACTTCATGGCACTCTCGGCCGCGGCCTTCTCCTCGGCGTGGAGCCGCTCGGTCTCCGCCAGGTGGCCCGCGATCTTCCGCTCCCGCGCCTCGGTGGCGCTGAGGATCGCCGGCCAGGCGTACTTCTTGAGGACCAGGAAGAGCGCCCCGAAGACGAGCCAGGTCCAGACGAAGAGCCCGAAGTTGACGTCAAACGGCGACGTCGGCGCCCCTTCGGCCACCTCGGCGGAGGCCAGCAGCGTCAGCCAGACTGAGTACATCCCGACCCCCTTAGAGCAGCTTGAACAGCAGGGCAAACACCAGCGCGATGATGGTGGCGCCTTCGAGCAGCACCGCGAACAGCAGGGCGGCACCCCGGATCTCTGCGGCGGCCTCCGGCTGACGGGCGATGCCCTCGGCGGCCTGGCCACCGATCCGGCCCAGCCCGATGCCCAGGCCCACAATCGCGAGACCGATGCCGATACCGGCACCCAGCAGCGCGTTGGTGTTGAGGGCGGCCACCGGATCCATCTGCAACAGAGCAAGCATGTTCAGCATGTCGGTCTTTCCATTCCAGGGGGAGAGGAATCGTGGGTCGCGCTGTCCGCGGAGTGGCCCGGCTCTCCCGTCCGGTATCTCCTGCGGTGACCCGCCCTCGGCCCATGGCCAGCGGGTTTCTCCGGCCGCCCGGCCGGGTACCTGTCGAACGCCGGCGCAGCGCCGCCGGGGTTCCTGCCGGGCGTCCCGCCCGGTCCAACCCAGATTGCCCTAGTGTTCGTGCTGCATCAGCCCGATGAATACCGCGCTGAGCAGCGCGAAGACGTAGGCCTGCAACAAGGCCACAAACAACTCCAGCAGCATGATCGCCACCACCAGCGCGGTGGTGACCGCCCCGATGGCCAGATTCCAGCCCGCCAGGTTCCAGAACATCGCGATGATCCCGAACAGCGACAGGATCACGAAGTGGCCCGCGGTCATGTTGCCGAAGAGACGGACGGCGAGCGCAAACGGCTTGACCAGCTTGCCGAGGATTTCGATCGGGGCCATGAAGATGGCCAGCAGGACCGCCCCGAGGCCGGTGATCCCCGGAATTCGCGGGAAGATGGTGCCGATATAGCCCCTGGGACCGAGCTTGATCATTCCGCCGACTTCCACGGTGAAGAACACCACGATGGCCAGCGCCGCGGTCACCGCGAGGTTGCCGGTAGCGGAGGCGCCGTGCGGCATCAGCCCGATCACGTTGGCGTACAGAATGAAGAAGAACAGGCTCAGGATCAGCGGGGCGAATCTGGCGCCGCCGTGGCCGATGTTGGCGATCGCCATCTCGTCCCGGACGTAGATCACCAGGGCCTCGATCGCGGCCGCGAACCCCGTGGGGGCGTTTTCCCCGGCCCGCTGCCGCTTGAGCGACCGGCCGGCCACGATCATCGTGAGCCAGACCAGAAACGCGGTGATGAACAGGAAGACCACATGCTTGGTGGGGGAGAGATTGATGGTGAGCGGCCCCAGATGGATGTCGGGCCAGCGCGGCAGGTGGGCCACCAGGAACGGCTCCAGCCCGAACGTCCAGGCATCCGCCGTGTGATGGAGGACCAGTTCGCCGATGTTCAGTTCACCGCCGGTTGTCTCAGCCAGCATTCAATCCACCAGGCGAAGTTCCAGTCCGAGCAGGGGGAGAATCACCCCCACGAAACCCAGGGCGGTCGGCAGCGCGGGCAACCCGCCGAGGACCACCAGTCCCACTATCATCACGATGCCCAGCAACCGGAGCAGGGTGCCCAGCGCCCAGTGCCCCATGAACTGCCCCGGCGGCGCATCCCCCTTGTCGCGCATCAGGGCCAGCGCGCCCAGCTGCACCAGGACTGCCAGGGCGCCACCCGCCGCGGCACCCACCGCGCCGGACCGATCGGTGAGCCAGAGCCCGACCAGGGCGGCGAGTCCCGTCAGCACAACCCCGACGGCCAGGAGCCGGATCACTTCTGCCCGGACCGATCCCGGGCGGCCTGCTCGTCGCGCTTCACATCGCGGTAGACACTCAGGAAGCCGAGCACGGCACCGCCCAGGGTCCCCACCAGTGTGAAGAGGGGGATCGTTCCGAGCCGCCGATCGAGCCAGATCCCCGCCAGAGAAAAAACCACAATCCCGGCCGCGAACTTGAGCCCGACCGCGAAGTACTTCTGGCCCAAGGCCATTCCTGGGTTGGGCCCTGGATTGTCCCCCATGGCAGCCCCAAAACTACCGGCTTGTGAAAATATGCGCAAGCAACCGATCGGCTCCCGAAACCGCAGGTTGGGGACTAGCTTATGGCCTCACCCGCCTGGAGAACATCGCCCCGATGGCCAGTCCCCGAATCCCCCCGGCCACGCTCGACGACACCCAGCAGCTCGCCCGCCTGTCCCGGGCGGTGCAGGAGATGCGACAGCAGGTAGCCGGCCGGATCGTCGGGCAGCAGGAGGTGGT
>CAYINH010000079.1:5742-9418 GCA_964364615.1 uncultured Gemmatimonadaceae bacterium | reverse complement strand
GCCGGGGCGCGGCCGGGCCGCGAACAGCACCCCGGCCGCGGCTTCCCCGCCTACCACCACGGCGGCCGCCAGTCCCGGCTCGCCCTCCCTGGCCTCCCGCAGGGCCCCGAACGCCGCCGGCTCGACTTCCCGGATCAGCGACAGGGCTCCCACCGTGACCCGGACGCCTCCGACCACACCGGCCACACCCCGACCGGGCCATTCGCGGACCCCTTCCGCCGGTGCCAGGGTGAGTCCGGCCCGGAGGGCCTCGCGCACCAGGGAGCGCGCCAGCGGGTGCCCTGCATCCCGCTCGACCGACGCGGTCAGCCGGAGGATCTCGGTTTCCGAGGCGGCTCCCAGCGACGCCACCCTGGCGACCTCCGGCTGTCCCAGGGTCAGGGTTCCCGTCTTGTCGAAGGCCACCACGGTGACCTGACCGAGGGCCTCCAGGGCCCCGCCATGCCGGACGATGATTCCCAGCCGGGCGGCTCGGTTGATGCCCCCCACAATCGCCACCGGGGTCGCCAGGATCATCGGGCACGGGGTCGCCACCACCAGCACGGCCAGCACCCGCAGCGGGTCACCCGACACCGCCCAGGCTGCCCCGCACACCAGCAGGGTGAGAGGGGTAAACCACATCGCGGCGCGATCGGCCGCCCGCTGCAGTGGGGCCTTGTGGGCTTGAGCGGTCCGGACCAGTTCGACCACCCGGGCGTACAGGCTCTCCCGGGCGGTGGCCACCACCCGGAGGACCAGGGGGCCGTCGAGCACCAGGCTGCCGCTGGCCAGGAGGACCCCGGCGCGTCCGGTGAGGGGGATCGGTTCCCCGGTGATGCGGGAGACGTCCACCGCCGCGATACCCTCGGTGACCACTCCGTCGCAGGGGACCATCTCGCCAGGCCGAACCACCACCTCATCCCCCGGGGTGATCCCATCCACCGGCAGGTCCTCGATCCGATCGGCCAGCTTCCGGTGGGCGATCCGGGGGGCTTGCGCCTCCAGTTCTTCGACCGCCCGGGATGCCCGGCGCTCGGCGTACCGTTCGAGGGCCTCGCCGCCGGTCTGCATCAGGGCCACCAGCAGGCCCGCCAGCGGCTGGTTCAGCGCCATGGCTGTGATCAGCGCGAGGCTGGCCACCAGATCGGCCGCGAATCGGCCCCGGGCTATCCCGAGGATCGCCCGGAAGACCAGGGGAACACCGACCAGGTAGAGGCCGACCGTCCATACCCTGGAGGAGGCAAGGGAAAGGCCGACCCCCCGCAGGGCGAGGCCGGCCAGCAGAACAGCTAGCGCGAAAACCGGGAGGCCAAGGGTCTGCAGCCGCGTGGGGTAGGGTCCCCCGGGGCGGGGGCCCTCCCGGTTTCCCCTCATGACGCGCGCGCTGCAGCCTCCCTGACCGCTCCGGCGGCCGCGTGGCGAAGACTGAATCCGACGCCCCGGATCGTCTCGATTCGCTGGGTGCTGGTCATCTCCCGCATCTTCCGCCGAAGGTTCCCTACGTGCACGTCCACCACGTTGCTTTCGGGATCGAAGTGCATGTCCCAGACCTTCTCCAGCAGGGTGGTGCGGCGGACCACTTCCTCGGGATGGAGCATGAAATACTCCAGCAGCTGGAACTCCTTGGCGGTGACGTCCAGCAGCCGCCCGCCGACCTGCACCACATGGCGGAGCCGGTCCATGCTGATCTCCCCGAACCGCAGCACTTCCATCCGCTCCGCGCCGCCGCGCCGGCTCAGGGCCCGCATCCGGGCCAGCAGTTCTTCGAAATGGAAGGGCTTGGGCAGATAGTCGTCGGCCCCGGCATCGAGCCCCCGGACCACATCCTCCACCGACTCGCGCGAGGTCAGCATCAGGATCGGGACGTTGCGCCCCTCGCGCCGCAGCTCGCTGGCCACCTGAAACCCGTTCTTCTTGGGCAACACGATGTCGAGCAGCACCACGTCGTAGTCATAGACGTGGGCCAGCATGGTGGCCTCTTCCCCGTCGGCCGCCACGTCCACCACGTAGCCCTCTTCCCGCAGGCCCTGCTCGATGAATCCCGCGACCTTCCGGTCGTCCTCCACCACGAGAACTTTCATAGTGACCTCAGTCTAGGCTGACCCCGGTGAACCCTGCCTCAACCGAGTATGAAGATATCTTCAGGAAGGGGGGCCGCTCAAGGGAAGGGCCAGGACGAACTCCGCTCCCCCGGCCGGGTGGTTGGCAGCGGTGAGGTCCCCTCCCAGCAGCCGGGCCAACCGTCTGGAGAGGGGCAATCCAAGCCCGATTCCGGCCCCCTCTTCGCCCGGCTTGGTCACGTAGACGTCGAAGATCCGCTCCAGCTCCTCTTCGGCGATTCCCGGCCCCTGGTCCACGACCCGGGCGTTGACGCTTCCCGCGTCGGAAATCAGTTCGAGGGAGACTGTCGATCCGGGGGGGCTGTGCCGAATGCCGTTCCGCAGCACGTTCACCAGGATCTGCTCAACCCGTGAGGCATCGGTGCGGCAGGCCATCGGCCCTTCCTGAGGGCTCACGGACAGGGATACCGATCGTTCCCGGGCGGCCGGGGTCACCTTGGCGATCGCCCGGCGGATGACCGGCCGACAGTCCACCGCCTCGATGACCGGCCGCAACCGGTCTTCATCCAGCCGGCTCAAGTCCAGGAGATCGTTGATGAGGGCGATGGTGCTCTCGGCCGCTTCGACCACCTCGAACGCGGCTCGGGGCACGGTGCTTGGGTCCTTTCGGCGGACCAGCATCTCGGCCCAGCCGAAAACCGCCGCCAGGGAGTTCCGGAGTTCATGGTTGACCATCGCGAAGAACCGCTCCCGGCTGCGCAGCAGGGTCTGGACCTCGTGCATCAGTCGCTGGGTCTCATGGTGCCGCCGGGCGTCCTCCACCGCGGACGCGGCCTTTCCCGCCAGCAGGACGGCCAGGTGCTCGTCCTCGGCCGAGAACTCGTCTGCCCCGACCTTGTCGGTCAGGTAGAGGTTCCCCAGCACGCCGGACCGGCCGACCACGGGGACGCCGAGGAAGGATTTCATCGGTGGATGGTGGGCCGGGAAGCCGACGCTTCCGGGATGATCCCTCAGGGACCTGAGCCGCAGCGGCAGCTCTTCCCGAATGACGACTCCGAGCACCCCCCGGCCCGAGGGCAGGGCACCGATCCGGGCGCGCTCCTCCTCCTCGATGCCCGAGGTGGTAAAGCTCTCCAGGGTCTGATTGTCAGGGCCCAGCATGCCGATCGCCGCGTAGCGCGCGCCCAGCAGGTGGGCCGCCAGGTCCGCTGTCCACTGGAGCACCTCGGGCAGGGGCCGGTCCGAGCCCAGGGCATTGCTGGCACGGATGAGGTGCTCGAGTCGCGATTGCAGGTCGGCGGAGAACGGCATGGAGTTGAACGTAACAATCCGCCCCGGCCGACGCGACGAGCGATTGCTTATTGGGGCCTTCATCGTCGCTTCACGGGGTTGTGTCTAGCCTAGACCCATGCCCGTATCCTGGAGGACGCTCCTCGCCGCCGACGACGGGTCCACCGCCGGTCGCCATGCCACTGTGGTGGCCGAGCGCCTGGCCCGCGAACTGACGGCCGACCTCAAGGTCGTCTCCGTGCTGTCCTCGGTGAGCGATCCTCTCCCCGCCGCATTGCATGCGGAGGCCCCCAAGGTGGGGTATGGGGTGCCTTCGATCGAGATCGTCCGGATTGCCGAGTCGCTGG
>CAYINH010000079.1:0-5732 GCA_964364615.1 uncultured Gemmatimonadaceae bacterium | reverse complement strand
GGGTTTGGGGGTGCCTTCGAGCTTTATCGTCCGTATGGCGGTGCGGGGGGGGGGGGCGGTGGGCGGCGGGGGGGGGGGGGGGGGCGATGGCTGCCGCCCGCGTCTCGGGTCGACCGCCGATGGCGTCGTCCGTCGGAGCCTGGTGCCAACCCTCTTCGTCAACGAGAATCAGGACCAGTTCCGCCGGGCGGCGGTGGCGGTGGATGGTACCGACCGGGGGATGGCAGTGCTCGAGGTCGGGGAGGTGCTGAGCGGACTCGGGGCGCGGCAAGTCGAGATCCTCTCCGTCGAGCCGCCGCCCGAATCAGCGGCGGCCCCGCCACCGGGCACCCGGGTGCGTCTGCTCGACGCGGTGGCCCGCTTCCGCTTCGACCCGGCGCCGACCGTGCACGTGCTCCATGGGGAGCCCACCGGGGTCCTGGTGGACCACCTGGCCCGGTCGGCGACCGACCTGCTGGTGATCGGGGTCCGGCACGGGGCTGGTGGCGTTTCGACCGGGGTCGGGCGTGAGCTCCTCTACGCCGCTCCCTGTGCCCTCCTCACGGTTCCCATCTAGCGAGGAGACGAGTCATGACCCGCAACGCAGGTACCTTCGATCGACTGTTCCGGGGTGTGGTCGGGGTGCTGCTGCTCGGGCTGTACGGGGCGCTTGACCCGCCACTCAAGTACTTCACCCTGCTGGGCCTGGTGCTGGTGGCCACGGCCTTCAGTGGCTTCTGTCCCCTCTACCAGGTTCTTGGGGTGTCGACCCGTCGACCGGATCGGTAGCGCGGGACAACCCCGGGGGTTCCAACCGGTCCCATCGGGGATACTGATTCGAGACCCGATCTCCAGCAGGGGCCGCCGTGTCACGGCTCCCCCGTGCCGTCTTTTCCTTGCCGGCCTGTGCGTCTCGCCCCGAATTCTCCGCCGGTGATCCTGCCTTCTGGCGGGTTCCGCCCGACTGAGTGCGGCAGGGTTCCCGGCCGGTTCATCCTCTCTTCACGGCGGGCGGGGCAGCTTTCAGGCAGGGCCGTCACCAGCGGCGACTCGACTCTGTGCTGAGGAGGTCCCATGCGCTCCATCCTGGTACCACTCGACGGCTCCCCATTTGCTGAGCGGGTCCTGCCCCTCGCCGTCCAGTTGGCGGAAGGACACGGCGCCAGCATCCGGCTGGCGCTGGTCCACATGCCGCACCCCATCGTTGGTGGAGAGGCCGGGCCGGGCGTCGTTCCCGATTTCGATCTTCGGGCCAGGGAGGCGGAATACCTGACGTCTCAGGCCGACACCATCGATCCCGACAAGCGGGGGATGGTCAGCACGGTCCATCTCGATGGGGACCCGGGTCCGGCGCTCGAAGCCGAGGTCCGCCGCGCCTCGGTCGACCTGGTGGTCATGGCCACCCATGGCCGTGGGGCCTTCAGTCGGTTCTGGCTCGGGAGCGTGGCCGACTACCTGGTGCGCCACCTGGAGGTTCCCATCCTCCTGATCCGTCCGGGCCAGGATGCGGGGAGCGATTCCCATTACCCCTTCCGCCACGTGCTGGTCCCGCTCGACGGTTCGACGCTGGCCGAGCAGGCCATCGAGCCGGCCCTGGCGCTGGCCGGAGGCGGGTCGTCCCCACCGCCCCAGCTGACCCTGCTCACGGTCGTCGAGCCGGTGCTCGGGGTGGGGGAACCCGGGTTGCCGTTTGCGGTCCCGATCGAGCCGCGGCTGTTCGACGAGCATCTGCGGGCCGCCGAAGCCCGACTCCAGGCGGTCGCCGCCCGGCTGACAGCCCGGGGGATCCCGGTACGGACCGCCGTGGCGACGGACCCGGGAGTGGCGGGAGCCATCGTCGCCGAGGCCGAGCGGGCCGGCGCGGGGCTCATCTCCATGATGACGCACGGCGATCGGGGGCTCCGGCGCCTGGTGCTCGGCAGCGTGGCCGACAAGGTGCTTCGGGGTGCGACCATGCCGATCCTGCTGGGCCGCCCTCCCGGACCGTGAACCGCCACCCGGGAAGCGCTTTTCACCGGCGTTTCACCACTGATTCACCGGCATGGTGCCAAATTGGGACTTGGCTCCCCGAGTCGGGGAGAAGGTCCCCGAGTCATGGAGCGAGACCAGATGCCGGGCAGATGGCCCAGGAGGATTCCATGAAACTCATCAAGACCGCCCCCACGCTCCCCGTTGCCGGCCGCGACTGGAGCAACTTCTTCGACCGGGTCTTCACCAGCCCCCTGTTCCCGGATACCGGGCCCCTCGGGGCAAACCTCCGGACTTGGGAGCCGGCGCTGGATCTGTCGGAGACCGAAGCGGCGTTCGTGGCCAGACTCGATGCACCGGGGTTCCATCGGGAGAATCTGGATGTCCGCTATGACGGCCAGATGCTGACCCTGACCGGACATCGGGAGCGTCAGAAGGAAGAGAAGGGAGAGGATTTCCTCTGGCAGGAGCGTGAGGAAGGGCAGTTCACCCGCTCCCTGCGGCTTCCGAAGCCGGTGAACGACGCAAAGATCAAGGCCAGCTACCAGGACGGGATCCTGACGGTCACCCTCCCGAAGCTGACCCCGACCCCGCAAACGAAGGTCACCATCACCTGAGTCTCCCCGGGATCGGGACCAGCCTCCCCCGCCTGCGGTTGACCGCAGGCGGGGGAGGTCTACGTTTGGGCCATGATGCTCAATACCCTGTGGCAGTCCGATCTGGCCGAGTTCCTGGGAGTGGATGCCGCCGAGGTCAGTCGGCTGGGCCTTCGAGTCGCCGTCATCTGGGGCATGGCCTGGCTGGGATTCCTGGCCCTCCGGGTCATCAGGCGCCGGATCATGGCGATGGTCGACGATTGCGATGACGGCAGGCTCAGCGAAAGGGAGAAGCGCGGGCACACCATCGCCCAACTGGTCCGCAGCGCCGGGCGGGTGGTGGTAATTGCGCTCGCGGTTCTCCTCACCCTGAATATCTTCATCGAGATCGGCCCCCTGCTGGCCGGGGCTGGAGTGGCCGGACTGGCGATCTCGTTCGGGGCCCAGAGTCTGGTCAAGGACATCATTGCCGGGTTCTTCATCCTGATGGAGGACCAGTTCACCGTCGGCGATGCGGTGGAGATCCTCGGAGTTACCGGGGTGGTCGAACGGATGACCCTGAGAGTAGTCATGATCCGGGACCTCAACGGGGTGTTGCATACCGTGCCCA
This sequence comes from uncultured Gemmatimonadaceae bacterium, assembly GCA_964364615.1. GTDB lineage: Bacteria > Gemmatimonadota > Gemmatimonadetes > Gemmatimonadales > GWC2-71-9 > SZUA-320. The sequence goes on along the minus strand of CAYINH010000079.1, from coordinate 2,579 downwards.
ACGGCCAGATCACCACGGTCTCCAACAAGACTCGGGGCTGGGCGCGGGCGGTGGTCGAGGTGGGGATCGGGTATGCAGCCGACCTCGATCCGGCGCTGGAGGTGTTCCGGTCCGAGGCGGAGCGGTTTGCCGCGGATCCTGCCTGGCAGGTCCACTTCGATGGCAGTCCGGAGGTCCTCGGCGTGGAGAGTCTGGCCGACAGCGCGGTGGTGATCCGGACGGTGATGCGGACCGCCCCGGGGAGCCAGTGGCTGGTCGCCCGCGAGTTCCGCCGCCGGATCAAGAACCGGCTCGACCAGGAAGGCATCGAAATTCCGTTTCCGCAGCGCACCCTGCACGTCCGCCACCTGGATCCGGCTTCCGACCCGACGAGGCGTCCGGCATGACCCACGGCCTGCACCTGCACAACACCCTCACCCGGCAGCTGGAGAAGTTCGTTCCGCTCCACCCGCCCCTGGTCACCCTCTACACCTGCGGACCGACGGTCTGGAACTACGCCCACATCGGGAATTTCCGGACCTTCCTCTTCGAGGACCTGCTCCGCCGCTGGCTCGAGTTCAGCGGCTACCAGGTCTACCACATCATGAACCTGACGGATGTGGATGACCGGATCATCAAGGAGGCCGGGGCTCGGAAGATCCGGGTCAGGGAATTCGTCGACCCGTTCATCGAGGCCTTTTACCAGGATCGCGACTACCTCCGGATCCAGCCAGCCCACGACTACCCCAGGGCCATCCTCTTCATCCCGGCGATGATCCGGCTGGTGCAGGGGCTGCTCGATCGCGGGGTAGCCTACCTGGGGGACGACGGCTCGGTCTACTTCTCGATCGAGAAGTTTCCGGCCTACGGCCGGCTGTCGCAGCTCGATCGACGGGAGCTGCGGGCCGGGGCCAGCGAGCGGGTGGCGACCGATGAGTACGCCAAGGAGGACGCCAGGGATTTTGCCCTCTGGAAGGCGGCGCGCCCGGAGGACGAAGCGGTCGGGGCCGCCTGGGATGCCCCCTTCGGTCGAGGCCGTCCCGGGTGGCACCTCGAGTGTTCCGCCATGGCGCTGGAACTGCTCGACAAGCGTCACGACCTCACCATGCTCGACATCCACGCCGGGGGCGTCGATCTGATCTTCCCCCATCACGAGGATGAAATCGCCCAGTCGTGTGCCTTCACCGGGGAGGCCCACTTTGCCCGGTACTGGCTGCATGGTGAGTTCCTCAAGATCCGCGGCACCAAGATGAGCAAGCGGTTTGGCAACATCACCACCGCCCGGGATCTCCGGGAGGATGGCGTGGATGCGGGCGCCATTCGGCTGCTCCTCTTCGGGTCCCATTACCGGCAGGCGCTCGACCTGACGGACGACGGGCTCGCGGCGGCGCAGGAAGCGGCCCGGCGGCTCGGTGAGTTTTCCCGGCGACTCCGCGAATCGCTCGCCGAGGTCGACAGCCGTGGCTTTGTCCTGGCGGGGTCGAAGCTGCGGCACGAATTCCGGTCCGCCATGGACGATGATCTGAACGCGCCGCGGGGGATCGCCTCGATGTTCGAGTTCATGGTCGAGGCCAACCGACTGCTCGACGCGGGGGAGCGTCCCGGGCCGAGCGCGGTGGCGGAATGGCAGAACGCCGATGCGGTCCTCGATGTCTGCACCGTGCCCAATGTGACCCGGCTGGTGCCACTGATCATCCACCTCGGCCCCGGGGAGGAGCCGGTCCTCCCACCGGAGCCATTCCCGGACACCCTGAAGGAGCGGGAGACCTGGGCGCTGGCCTGGGCCAATGCCCGGGGCAGTGCCAAGGCCAACCGCGATTTCGTGCTGGCCGATCGGATCCGCCAGCTCCTGCTGGACCACGGCTATGACCTGCGGGACAACCGGGATGGGACGGTGGAGGTGATCCGGCTCTGATTCGGGGTTTCTTCGGGCCTGCCGACCGCCCTCCGGGGCCGGCGGCGGAGTTGACTCGATGGCTAAGTCCGGGTAGAATAAGAGTCTGTGGAATTTTTCTGCGGGCAGTGGCTGGCGTAGCTCAATTGGCGGAGCAGCTGATTTGTAATCAGCAGGTTAAGGGTTCGAGTCCCTTCGTCAGCTCCAGCGGTGCAGGCGCAGTGTGAGCATAGAACCCCGCGCGGGCGTCGCGGGGTTCCGTGTCGAAAGTGGTTGGCTCGCGGTGGGGTGGCCGAGTGGCTAATGGCAGCAGACTGTAAATCTGCCGGGCTCTGCCCTACGTAGGTTCGAATCCTACCCCCACCATGGAGCAGAGCGGGACGCAGGAACGGCAGCTGCGGGTGTAGCTCAGTTGGTAGAGCATCAGCCTTCCAAGCTGAGGGTCGCGGGTTCGAGTCCCGTCGCCCGCTTTGTTGCAGTGGCCAGGCGCTCGCGTAGCTCAGTTGGTAGAGCACATCCTTGGTAAGGATGAGGTCACCGGTTCGATCCCGGTCGCGAGCTCTGCAAGGCGAAGATGTCGGCAGCAACGGACCCCGGCCCCGGGCCGGATCACCCCGTCCCGGATGGTACCGGGGCGATGAACCAGGATCCAGGAGCGTCGCACAATGGCCAAGGCGAAGTTTGCACGGACGAAGCCACACGTGAA
>CAYINH010000078.1:0-9614 GCA_964364615.1 uncultured Gemmatimonadaceae bacterium | reverse complement strand
CAGTCGCCGAAGTAGATGAGGTCGTCTCTCGTGCCACCAAGAGCCACCAGAGAATCGGTCCAACCGGGGCCGACCAGGATCAGCCGAGCCGCGTCGGGTCCGGGTCGGAGTTCGATTCGGACGGATGGCAGGGAAATCGTCCGCACGACCGGTACCGGGTAGTTCGTCCAACGGCGGATCGATCCCGCTGCTGCCTCAACGTCCAGGGAGTCGGGGAGGGGGAACCCGGCCTCAAACCCGACAGTCAGCATGCACCCGTGCAGTGTTGCACCAGCGGAGTCCCGGAGTTCAGCAGTGTTGAAGACGAGGTACGGAACTGGCGCAGGACCGGAGGGATCTGAGCACGCTGCGGCGCTCACGATCATCAAGCCCTTCATCCAGGACCGGAGGGCCGGGACCCGCCAGAGCCGGGCGGGTGAACGGCGCGGCAAGCAGGAACGGGTAGCCACAGGATCAACTCCGTTGAAAAGCCGTCTGAGGCCTCATCGCCAAGCTCCGGATCCAGCCGATCCTCCGCAAGCCTGTCAGGCTTGATAGCCCTTTGCCGGCCGGCTGCCTTCTCTCGACACCTGCCGCCAGAGCCCTGGCAGCAGCGCCGGAACCACCAGCAGGGCCCCGATCGCCCCAGCCAGAGTACCGCCCACGGTGGCCAGCGCAATTGCTCCAAACAAACTGTCCAGGTCGGTCCCGATCGAGAGTGGCAACAGTCCCGCCAGGGTCGTCAAGGTGACCAGGACGATCATCGCCGTCCGGTCCCGGGCCGCCCCGATCACGTCCAGCGCCCGCACCTTCCGGATGACCCGGTCATTCCCCACCCGGTGGGTCCGGCGGGTCAGGATCCCGTCCATCAGCAGGATGGTCTGGTTGACCGCGAGCCCGATCACCAGGATCAGTCCCACCGCCGCCTCCCGCCCGAACGGTGTCCCGGTGGCCCAGAAGATCCCGGCCACGCCCGCCACCGCCACCGGCAGGCTGAGGAACACGATCGCCGCCGCCCAGACCGAGTCGAAGACGAACGCCACCGCCAGCACCACCAGTATCAGCCCCGCCCCGAAGACCAGCCAGAGTCCTTTCCCGCTGTCATCGCTGCCGAAGTCGAATTTCTCATCGTCGACCAGATATCCCGGTGGCACCGAGATCGACGCCATGAACGCCTCATGGGTCCGCTGCGCCAGCTTGCTCGGGCCCCGGAAGTCGTAGCTTACGATCCGGACGTACTGCTGGTCTTCGCGGCTGATGGTGCTGAGTCCTTCGCGCTCCCCGACGGCCGCCAGATCCCCCACCCGCACCGGCGACCCGGTCTGGTTGGGCACCACCGCGCCCTTCAACTCCTCCAGCGACCGATCCCGTGACCCGGAGGCCTTGAGGGTCACCACCACTTCCTCCCCCTCGAGCTCCAGCCTGGTTCCACCCTGCTGACCGCGGATCTCCCGCGCCACCGTCGCCGCAAACTGACTCGCGGTGACCCCGTTCCGGGCCAGCGCCCCGCGGTCGGGATCGAGCGCCACGCTCACCGCCCGATCCTGTCCGAAGAAGCTCCCGGCGTTGATGTTGGTGTTGCGGACCCGGGGAATCGCCTCGAGCCGGAGCGCCAGATCCCTGGCCAGCCGTTCGACACCCGAGAACGAATACCCCAGCAGCTTGATCCGGAACGCCACCGTGCTCCCGCCGCCACCGCTGGAAAACCCCTGGCCCCGTCCGAAGACACTCACGTTGGCGCCACCCACCAGCACCGCCCGCTGGGTCATCTCGTCCTGCATCATCGCCGGGAACCCGGTGAGCCCCGCGGGCTTGGTGAACAGCACTCGCATCTGCGAGTACGACCCGAACCCCTGGCTCCGCACCTGTTCCACCCCTTCCCGACCCACCGCGATGCTCTCGAACTCGCGCATCGCCCGGTCGAGGCTCTCCGGATCGGACCCTCTCGGAAATCCGACGCTCACAAACAGCGTCGTCCGGTCGCCGCCGAGCCCGCCCCAGCTGATCCGCTCCACCTTGGTGGCGAACCCCCAGCTCAGGACGCCAAGCAATGCTGTCGTGACTCCGATCATGGCCCAGCGCCAGCGGAGCAGGCGGACCAGGGTCCAGTCGTACATCCGGCGCAGCCTGGGATGCCGTCGCTCCGTCGTCCTGATGCCGGTGCCCACCGCCGGGATCATGATCACCGAGGCGATGACCGACCAGAGGAGCGCAAAGGCAAACGCCACCGCGAACGGCACGAACGCGGCCCGGGCATTGCCCTGGAGGTAGAGGAATGGCAGCAGCACGACCGCGGTGGTGAGCGTAGACCCCGCCACCGCAGGCAGGATGTCGCGCCCCGCCCGGGCCCGGCCCTCCGGCGTGTCCTCCGCGGTGCGGAGCCGTTCCACCACGATGAGTCCGTTCTGCACTAGGATGCCGACGCCCATGCCGAGCCCGGCCAGGGTGAGCATGTTGGCCGGGACCTTGAGGAGGTAGAGCGCCAGCGCGGTGCCGGCGATGGACACCGCCGCGCTGCCCATCACCAGGAGCACGCTCCGGGCTCGGCGGAGCGCCAGGGTCAGCACCAGCAGGACCGCCAGGAAGGCGATCCCGCCCCTGATGGCCAGATCCCGGAGCTGCTTGGCGAGTTCGATGCTCTCATCCGACTGCTTGGTGAACCTGACCCCGGGTGGCAGCACGCTCCGGAGCTGGCTGACCACGTCGATCACCCGCTGGCTGGTCTGGATCGCGTCGGCTCCCGCCAGCCGGCTGACACTCATCGAGACCGCGGACTGGCCGTTGAACCGGTTGAACCGGCCCCGGGTGTCCTCCTCCTGCCGGATCTCCGCCAGCTCGCCGAGCAGGAAGACCCGGCCCGACGGCGAGCGCACCGGGAGCAGGGCCAGGTCCTCGATCTTGCGGGGCTGATCGCGCAGGGTCACCGGCCGTCGCAGGAGGCCCTGGCGGTCCTCGCCCAGACTCTGAACCTGCCGGGCGTCGCGGAGTGCGGCGGCCAGGTATTCCGGCGGCAGCCCCAGCTGACGGAGCAGCACCTGGTCGTACACCACCGACACGCCCGTCTCGGCGAGGCCATAGCTGTCCACCCCCGACACCCCGGGCACGGTGGCCAGTCGGGGCCGGATCTCGTCGTCGACCAGTTTGGTGAGGGTGCCTGGGGTGTAGGGGCCGGAGACGGTGTACTCCAGTAGTGGCTGCTCCTCGAGATCGTCCGGGACGAAGTTGGAGACCTGAGGCGGCGCGACGCCGAGCGGCAGTTCAGGGCGGAAGAGCTCGAGCCGTTCGAGGATCGCGAGCCGGGTCATCGAGACGTCCACATCGGGATCGAGTTCGACCGTGATCTGGCTGCCGCGGTCGCCCGACTCGCTGGAGGTCTTCCGGACTCCGCGGACCGGCTGGATCGCCGACTCGATCGGGGAAGTCAGGTACGACTCGATCAGTTCGGCGGAGGCCCCCGGCCAGGCGGTCTGAATCCGGAGCCGGGGTAGCTCCACCTGAGCCCGGGTGGCCAGCGGAAGCCTGGTAAAGGAGACGGCCCCCGCCAGGAGCACCGCCATCCCGATGGCCCAGATGACGGCTGGTCGGCCTGCCGCCCAGCGGATCACGCGGTGGCCGCCAGGATGGCGGTGAAAGGAGGGTTCCGGTCTTGCCAAGGAAGAACGGTATCATCATATTCAGTATTACTGAATATGCCAAAGAAGAAACCGTACGCCCGCATTGCCATTACGCTGCCCCCCGAGGTGCTCACCACGGCGGACCGGCTGGCCCGCGACCTCGACCGGTCGAGGAGTTGGGTCGTCGCCGAGGCGATCCGGAAGTATTCGGCCGGCGTGGCGACGGACCGGCCGGCCCGCGTCCGCTCCCCCGTCATTGCCAGGGAACGGGGTGAGGGGCACCTGCCGGAACAGCCCAGGGCCATCGGGCCGCTGCGCCTCGCACAACTCCGGGCCGATCTCAACCTGACTCCTCTGGAACGGGTGCTTGCGGCCGAGGAGACTGCCCGCCTGGGGCGACTGGTCCATCCCCCCATCGGGCAGCAGATTCTGACCTTCAACCGGCCCGAGGACTACCTCCGCTGGAAGCAGCGAGCCATGGTGTCACTTTGACCGCCTTTCAAACCAGCCTCGCCGCGGTGTGTGACCTCCTCAACCGCGAGGGCGCCCGATACGTGCTGATCGGGGCTCGCGCGATGCAGCTTTGGGGCACCACGCGCGCCACCCGCGATATCGACATCCTGATCGAGGCCACGGTCGAAAACGCCGGGCGCGTCCTGAGCGCCCTTCGCCAGTCCGGCTACGGCCTCGCGAGCGAGTGGCTGGCGGAAGAGGTGGCCAGCAAGTTCGTCACCATCATCGGCGATGACCCACGGGTCGATCTCTTTACCCTGGCCTGGAGCGTCCGCTACCCGGAGGCCCGGGCCGCGGCCGAAGTGTTCGAAGTCGAGGGGGTCGAGATCCCCACCGCGTCGTTGGAACACCTGATCGCCTCCAAGCGCACCGGTCGGTTGCAGGACGCGGCGGACATCGAAGTGCTCGAAGTGATTCGCCAACTCAGGTCGTCGCCGGAGTAGACCCGAGCCAGCCCGGGTCACCTGGTGCTTCAACCGGTTTGTATCCGCTCCCGCTCCGCCCTTCGCTCCACTACCGCATACGCCGTGGGCAGCAGGAAGAAGGTCACCAGGGTCGCGGTGATCGAACCACCGATGATCCCGGCGGCCAATGGCCGGTACAACTCCCCACCGCTCCCCAGTCCCAGGATCAGCGGCAGCACGCCGACAATGGTGGTGATGGAAGTGATGGTGATCGCCCGGAGTCGCTGTCGGCCCCCCAACAGGACCGCTTCGTTGACCGAGTGCCCCAGCTCCCGGAACCGGCGGATCGCGTCGAGCTTGACCACCGCGTCGTTGTCCGCAATGCCGATCATCACCACCAGGCCGATCAGCGACACGGTGTTGAGGCTCTGCCCGGTGAGCCAGAGGAGGATGATCCCACCAGCCGCGGCGAGGGGCACCGTGGTCATCACCAGCAGCGGCGTCGTGAACGAGGCAAATTCCCCCGCCAGCACCAGGAAGACCAGCGCCACCGAGAGAATCGCCACCAGACTCAGCTCCCTGGTGGTCTTCCGCTGCTCCACGTCGGCGCCCGAGAGTATCCAGCTCAGTCCGGGGGGAGGATCGAGGCTCGCCAGCGTGGCCTCGACGTCGGCCGACGCCCGGGCGGTGCCACCCTCATCCACCAGCGCTTCCACCACCGACACCGGCCGCTGGTTGGCCCGGACGACTTCGATGGGGGCCTGGCGCTCGGCGGTCTGGACCAGTTGACCCGCAGGCACCCCACCCACCGGCGTCGCCAAGGCCACGTCCAGGTCTTCATTGGCCTTCCCCGCGAACCGGATCCGGATCGGGGTCCGCCGGTCGGTCTCCCGGAAGTCGTTGGCCTCGACCCCGCCCAGCCCGCCGGCAATCGCTCCCGCCACCGAGTTGAGCGACAGGTTCCGCTGGGCGATCCGGGCCCGTTCGAAGGTGACTTCCACCGACGGTTGGGTTCCTGCAAACGCGAACCGGACATCCCGGAGCGTCGGCAGCTCGGCCAGACGGCTCCGCACCGAGTCGGCCCAGCGGGCAGCCTCTTCGGGGCGCGGCGCCGAAACCTCGACCCGGACCAGCCGGCCCTCGCGACCGACCAGGCTCCCGAACTCCGACTGTCCCGCGAGGTCGAAGGCCAGCGACCCTGCCGCCAGATCGGGGAGTCCCTCCCGCAGTCGCGCCGCAAACGCCGCCGCGCCCCGCCCACCGGGCACCGGAATCAGCACCTGCGCGGTACTCGACGACCCGGGGTCCGCACCGGCCAGCACCTCTTCGTCGGTGGCGGTGCCGATCCGGCTGTAGATGCCCTTGGCACCCAGCTCGCGAGCGGTCGCCTCGATCCGGGTCGCCTGTCGAGCGGTTTCCTCGATGGCGGTGCCGTCCTGGAGGTTCATCGCCACGACCACGATTCCCTCCTCGACGCTCGGCAGAATCTCCCGCGGCATCCGGATCGTGATGATCACCGTCACCACCGTCAGCGCCAGGCCCGCCCCGAACACCCGGATCGGCCGATCCAGGCACCACATCATCCCCCGCTCGTACAGTTCGGCGAGGTGGGTCCCGAACCGGTAGACGCCTGCCAGCCAGGGGGGAGGCGCTCCAGGCGTGATCGACCGCCTGGCCCGTCCGGTGGTCATCAGCACCGGCATCAGCGTGAGCGCCAGAATCAGTGACGCCCCGACGGTAGTGACCACACTCAGCGAAAGATCCCGGAACAGCGCCGCGCCCAGCCCCTGGACGAAGACGATCGGGCCGAAGACCAGCAGGGTCGTGAGGGTCCCCGCCGTGAGGGGTCCCGCCACCTCCTCGGCGGCCACCCGGGCGGCGTCGAAGACCCCCATCCCCTGCTCCCGCAACCGGCCGGTGGCCTCCGCCACCACGATCGCGTTATCCACCAGCAGGCCGACCCCGAGCGCGAGACCGCCCAGCGAGAGGATGTTGATCGTCACGCCGAGCTGCTGAAGAATCACCAGCGCGATCATCACCGAGAGCGGGACGACCAGTCCGATCGCGAGCGAGGTGCGGAGGTCGCGGATGAAGAGCAGGATGCAGAGCAGCGAGAGGAAGCCGCCGACCAGGATCTCCTGCCCCAGGTTGGCGAGCGCGTCGGTCACGAACTCGGCCTGGGCCGCCACCACCTCGATCCGGACCTCCGGGAATTCCGCGGTGAGCTGGGCCACCACCTCGTAGAGAGCGCGGGTCACGGTCACCGTGTTGGCGCCGGCGTCCTTATATACGACAAGCCCGACCGCGGGACCGCTGTCGAGCCGGGTCAGGGTCACCGGATCGGCGGTGGTGAGCCGGACGGTGGCCAGGTCCCGCAGCCGGATTCCGGCCCGGGCCGGACCGACCGGAGTATCGAGAATCTCCTCGGGCGACTGGAATTCGGTGTAGGCCCGGAGCGGCAGCCGGAACTGACCGCGCCGCACGGTGCCCCCCGGCGCGCTCGCGTTGGCCTGCCGGATCGCCTCGGCGATCTGATCGGGGGTGATGCCGAGCGCGCGGGCCCGCTCCGGATCGACCTCGACCCGGACCTCCTCCTCGGGCTTTCCCGCCACCGCGACGCTGGCGACCCCGGGCAGTTGTTCGAGGCGACGAGCGTGGACGTCCTCGGCCAGGCGGGAGATGGTGAGCAGGTCGCCCCGGCCGGAGAGGGCGAGCACCGCGATCGGCCGCTCGCCGGGGTCGGAGGTCAGGAGGGTTGGGCGCTCGGCCCGCTCCGGGAGTCGCGCCCGGGCGTTGTCGAGCCGTTCCCGGACCAGCAGCACGGTGTGCGGCATGTCGGTGCCCCACGCGAACTTCATCGTGGTCGTCACCTCACCGTTCCGGCTCACCGAGCGGAGTTCACCCAGCCCCGGAGTGGAGGCCACCGCTTCCTCGAGCGGCTCGGCCACCAGCCGAGAGACCTCGGTGGCGGCGGCGCCGGGGTACAGAGTCCGGATCGTGATGACCGGGAGGGTGATGTCGGGGAGCAGCGCAACCGGGAGTCGGCTCAGTGAGACGGCGCCGAGCAGCACCAGCCCCAGGGTGGCGGCAATGGTGGTGATCGGCCGGCGGAGCGCGGCGGAGGCGAGCGACATCGGCCTAGTCGAGCGTGGAAGTGAGCGAGATCACTGCTGGGGCCGCTCGGCGCGCGGCACCACCCGGACCGGAGCGTCGTGGGTCAGGGTCAGGTGACCCTCGATCAGCACGATATCGCCTGGCTGGACCGGGATCTCCCCGGTGCTGCTGTCGGGGAGTACCTCGCGCTCGAAGCCATTGCTCCGGCCGGGATTGATATAGACCCACTGGGCTCGTCCGTCGCGGACCACAAAGACCAGGGGGCGGCCGTCCCGTTCGATCACCGCGCTGGAGGGGACCACGGTGCGGTTGGTGAGCCGGGTCGCTTCGAGTCGGACGTCAGCGTACATCCCGGGCCGGAGGATCCCGTTGCCGCGGACCCGGATCAGGGCGCGGCCGGCCCGGGTGGCGGAGTCCACCAGCGGGAGGATGGTGGCGATCCGGCCGTGGAGCGGTGCGCCTGGTGAGGCGGCGAGGGTGATGGTCGCTTCGCCGCCGGGGCGGATCAGCGGGAGATCGTGCTCCAGCACCGCGGCGTCGATCCGGAGGTTCATCAGGTCCACCAGCTTGCCGATCTCCTGGCCGGCGCTCAACTGCAGGCCGGGACTGAGTCGGAGGTCGTCGAGCACTCCCTCGAACGGCGCGGTGATCGTCGCCTTGTCGCGGTCGTACCTGGCCCGGGCCAGCCGCACCTTGGCGGCGTCGAGTCCGGAGCGGACCTCGGCGTTCCGGAGCCGTTCGCCCGTCACGGCCCGGCCGGTCACGATCGAGTCGGGGACGGTGTTGTCGAGCAGTCGGAGGTGGGCTTCGGCGACTGCGGCCTCGGCTTCGGCCACCGCCATGTCGAACGGCCGTGGGTCGAGCCGGGCGATGAGCTGGCCCGTGGTGAGGTGTTGGCCGGGGCGGGCGGCCACCTCGAGGACGATCCCCTGGGCTTCGGCCTTGAGGGTGACGGCCGATTCGGAGCTGACCTGGCCGGTGGTGGTGACGCTCAGCACCAGGTCGCCTTGGCGGACCTCGGCCCCGACCACCGGGAGGGTCAGGGAGGAGGGCGCGTCGGCGTCGGGATCGGTGGAGTCGGCGGCCGCGGCGTCGCCTTCGCCCTTGCCCTGGCCGCAGCCGGCGAGGATCAGGGTGAGGGTGGCCAGTCCCAGGGTCCAGCGGCGCACCTCAGTCGTACCAGCGGTCACGGGACGGCCTCCCGGGGGTGTCGGATGGGGTCGGAGTCGCCCTGTTAGATGCCTACATGGCCGGGAATGACGCAAGGGGGACGGCTCGATCTGCTGAGGGTAGGGGGCGTGGCCTTGGGCGGCTGGCAGTCCCTGCTACCCTCGTCTGGTGGGTTCCGGGTCCTTGGGCAGGGCCTGACGCCGCCGGCGGTGGCGAGGGTGTCCTTCAACCAGGTCCAAAAGCCGCGTGGGCCCTTGCATTCTGGAGCCACTGCACGATCACTCCTCGCTCTGGAAGGAATGGCTCCAAGTTAGGCCAGCCAGAACCCCATGGATAGGGGGTTCAAACCTGTTCCGCCTCTTGGTTCGGATCGGTTTGAATTTCGACTTTCGAGGTCGGGTTAAAGCCGGCTGCAGGCTGCTGCGGCACCAGCCCGTTCCCGGACGCGTCGACCGCGCTACAGCGCCCCCTCTGTGAAGATGAACAGATCCGGCTGCGACGGATCGCTCGTCGGCCCACGGCCACCAGGAGTTATTGCCCTCAGAGAACAGGCACCACGCAGCGGATTCACCGGTGGGGCTGGCCCGGCCGTTGACAGCCCCCCTGCCGTACCCTATGGTTACGTGGGGTATAATCCGGACCGGGTACTCGATATACCAATACCGTGAACCAGCATAGCGTGGTGGGCAGCTGCGGAGCATGTGATCTTGAGCCGGCTTGGCACACGCACACCCTTCAACCTCAACCATCACACTGGGAGCACTCTTCGGAAGGATCATCAGGACGACGCTCCAAACATCGACGAGGATCAGAACATGAG
>CAYINH010000077.1:0-9729 GCA_964364615.1 uncultured Gemmatimonadaceae bacterium | reverse complement strand
CGGGCTTGGACAGACCATCATGGACCAGTTCCTTCCCGCAGTGACCGCAGGTCATAGTGCCAACACTCATCCCGCACTTGCCACAGGTGTACAATGCCATGGGTCCTCCCTCGTGGTAGTCTGGTGTCCCGGAGCGCGGGCCACCCTGGAGTGTAGTCGCTAGAGCCTGAAGAGGTAACTCACCTTGGCAAAGAACCCGTCCCGGTTCCGCTCCAGCTGGTTGAAGCGGAACGCCTCGGGTTCGTCCATGCTCGATCCGTAGCCGAGGTACACCAGGGTACCGGGGGTGGGCCGGTAGCTGAACAGCCAGTCCATCTGGAGCCCGTTGGACGCGTCCCCGGTATCCTGGACGCCATTCACCAGAATAGAGTTCCCATCCCGGTCCTTCAGCGCCGAGCGCTCACGCGCGGCGTACTGGCCCACGAATCGGAAGAAGATCGCCCGGCTGATCTGGTACTCGAGCTTCAGCCGTGGAATGGTCTCCGAGGAGAACTCCGAACCATCCCGCTGGCGGTCGAGGGTGAGCCGCACCAGTTGAAAGGTCCCCCGAAGCCCCGCCGTCGGTCGCATGTCCACGGTCACATCCCAGCGGAGGCTCGAGCCCGGCGCGGTCTCCCGGAAGATGACGGTCTCTCCGAAACCCACGGACGCGGTGGCCGAGAACCGCTGCCAGGTCGGGGTGGTGAGCGACAGCGAGCCGTTCCACAGATTGCGTTCGGGTTGCGGTACCTCGAAGGCGGCGGTGCCGGAGCCCTTGGTGATGGTGTAGTCGGCGTAGTTCGCCGGGTCGTAGCTGAAGAAGCTCCGGCTCACGGACCCTCCCAGGCGCCACCCTCCCCGCAGGGTGGCACTCGGGCGCAGGAACTCGCTGCCCTCCCGGGCCCCGTCGGATGGACTGTGGTACCCCCATAGCCGGGTCACACCCATGAATCCGCCGAAAGTCTGGACCAGGGCGCCATCCTTGCCGTAGAAGCTGAGGCGGTTGTACAGCTGCAGGTCGATCACCCCGGTTCGATTGACGAACCCCGCCGCCGCCTTGAAGTCCGGGGCAATGGCCTTGCCATTCAGATGAAATCCCCAGGCTCGGCCGGTCCGGTCCCAGACCGCTTGCAGCAGCGGCCCGCTACCCCTGGTGCCGGCGCTGTCGGTCCAGGACTGCACCGCCTGGAGTTGCACGTAGTAGAGTTTCGAGTGGTAGACCCTGAGATCGCCGCCTACCAGCCGAGAGTAATCGGGCCCGTCCTCCCGGGTCGTGAGCACCAGTCCCGCGGTGGAGCTGGTCCCCAGGTCGCGACGCAGTCGACCGATCCCGAACCAGGGCGTCCCGGTCCCGCTCCAGGAGTGGGACTGACCATCGGCGGCCACCAGGCCCGCGAGGTTGTTGGGACCCAGCTTGCCCCCCAGCTTGGCGCCGCCCTGCGGGGATGCGATCTGCCGGGTGTAGATCAGCTGGTTGGGGCTGTCGAACAGCTCGATGCCCTCCAGGAAGAACGGTCGCTTTTCCGGATAGAACAGGGCGAACCGCTCATTCAAGGTGACCTGACCGACGTCGGCCTCGACCTGGGAGAAGTCCGGGTTGACGGTGCCGTTGAGAGTGAGGTTCTGCTGGATCCCCCAACGGATGTCCCCACCGACCTCTCCGGTTCCGGCGTAATCCCACCCCTTCGGCTCCTGGGGCAGTCCATCGAGACGACCGGTCATGGTCGGGGTCACCTCGAGCACCAACCCGCGCTTGAGGTCGTGCAGGCCATCCAGGGTTCCTGCCTGGCCCAGGAAGCTGGCGTTGGCCCGGATGGCCGGCGCCCAGGTGTCCTGGAACCCCGAGTGCTGAATCCGCCGCAGGACATGGATCCCCCAGGTCTGGACCTGGGCCTCCTGGTATCGGAGGCTCTTGAACGGGATCCGAATCTCCACTTGGTAGCCGCCCTCGACCAGCCGGCCCCGGGACTCGAAGACGTAGTCGGGATTGAGATCCAGGCTGCCATCGAGCGGATTCATGTTGGCGAACCCGCCGCCAGTGGCCGAGAACCCGCCCGCCCCTCCCCCGAACTGATCGCTCCGGGTTCCGTCCTGCTGGGCGCCGAGGGCATTGACCCCGAACACAAAGGCGAGCCGACGATCATTGTTGGTGTCGAGCAGGATCTGGACGTGATCCTCGCTGGCGATGTTGTCGCGGTTGGCCCGAGTGGCCCTGACCACGTTGCCGTGCAGCTCGGTGGCCCGGATCCCGAAGTGGATCGCGTCGGGGGCGTACCAGACCAGCACTTCGGTGGGTTCCTCCGCGGGGCGGCCGTCGACCGGCTGATACTGGGAGAACCCGGTGAGCCGGGCCGCCCGGGCCCAGACCGGCTCGTCGAGGCGGCCGTCCACGGCAGTGGTAGCCTCGATCCGGGGGATCGGAACCTGGATCCGATTGGCCCGCCCGTTGTAGCTCAGGGTGTCCTGGGCCGGGGCAAGCAGCAGCAGTGCAGAGATGAGCATCGCGGGAATCTAGCATCCCCGGGTCGGTCCCGGATCAGGCCTTTGCCTCCTCCCCCGATCGGCCGTAGCTTCCACCTTCTACCAGGAGATAGCCATGCAAAACCACCCTTGGGTCTGGACCCTCGTCCTGGCCGCTCTGGCCCCGTTGCCCGCCGTCGCCCAGCAGCCGGTGGACTGGGCTGCCGTCGAAATCACTCCCGTCAAGCTGACCGACGGCCTGTACCTGCTGACCGGTCGCGGCGGCAACATCGGGTTGTCGATCGGTCCCGATGGGGCGTTCGTGATCGACGACCAGTTTGCCCCGCTGACCGACAGGATCCTGGCGGCCATCCGCACCCTGACCCCCCAGCCGGTCAAGTTCATCCTCAACACCCACTGGCACGGGGATCATACCGGCGGGAATGAGAACATGGGGAAGGCCGGTGCCCTCATCGTGGCCCACGCCAACGTCCGGAAGCGGATGAATCCGGCGGAGTTCAAGGATCTGGTCGGTTCGTCCCAGCAGTCCCCGGCCGGGGCCCTTCCGGTGGTCACCTTCTCGGAGGAGCTCACCTTCCACTGGAATGGCGAGACCATTCATGCGGTCCACGTGGCCAACTCCCACACCGACGGCGACGCCATCGTCTTCTTCGAGCAGGCCAACGTGGTGCACATGGGCGACACCTTCTTCCAGGGGCGCTACCCGTTCATCGATGTGGCCAGCGGCGGGAGCATCCAGGGGATGATCGCCTCGAGCAACCTGGTGCTCAGCCTCCTCAAGCCCGGCACCCGGCTCATCCCCGGCCATGGAGTCATCAGCGACGCGACCGGCCTGACCGGCTACCGCGACATGCTGATCCAGGCGCAGGCGCTGGTGGCCCCGCTGGTCCAGCGTGGCATGTCGGAGGATGAGGTGGTTGCCGCCAAGCCGACCGCGGCCCTCGACGTCCAGTGGGGGGCCTCGGAACGGTTTGTCCGCAACGTATACCAGAGCCTGAAGGGGCGATGACCTTCCGCCTGGTGGGGGCGGCCGTCCTGCTCGGCGCCGGCGGCTGCTCCAGCCAGGACACTGCCCCCACGGAGCACCCGGGACTTGTGCCGCTTGCCACGGTCCGGCAGTTCGGTCCGGTCGGTTACCGGGATCCGCTGGGAGTGATCTCTCCGGACGGCCAATGGCTGGCCACCGCCGCGCACCACCTGCTGGAGGTTCGTGCGGTGCAGGGGGAGGCTCCGCCTCGCACGCTCCCGTCCGGCGAGGCGCGCATTGTTCACCTGACCTGGTACCCCGGGGGCCGGCTTCTGGTCTGGCAGCCCGATCAGGGGACCAACTGGTGGTCCTACGATCTTGATCGCGGAGAGCGCCAGCCCTTCTGGTCGGAGCCGGCCCGGCGCCGCGACCCTCGTCTCGACCGGCTGCGCGAGTTGGTGTTCTCTCCTGAGGGAGATCGTCTCGCCGGAGTGTCGCGACGAGCATCTGGGTCCGTGCTGATGCTGCTCGACACATCGGGGACCGTGCTCGATTCGATCGTCTCGTCGGCCGAGCTGTCGCACCCCCACTGGCTGCCGGATGGTCGTGTGGCCTGCCTCGGACTGGTCGAGGGCCGGCAGCGGGTGATGCTCCCGTGTGGCGGAGCGAGTCCGGCCGGGCTGGACACCCTGGAGGCCTACGGGCCCCTGGCCAGTTCCCCCGACGGCCGCGAGCTCTACCTGGCCCTCCCCAACGAGCGTGGCTTCGTGGACCTCTGGGCCTGGGAGCTGGATCGAGGGCAGGGTCGCCCGCTGGCCTCCCACCCCCGGGACAGCTACGCCCCGTCGGTGACCGCTGATGGTCGGGTGTTGTACAAAGTGCAGGACTACTGGACCCAGGTTTCGGTCATGCCGTCCAACGGCGGCCCGGCCACCCAACGGACCACCTTTCAGGCGGAGACCCCCTCCTGGAGTCCCGATGGCGCACAGTTGGGGATCACCTACGGCACCTGGCGTCGGGTGATGGACGACTTCCACTATCCCGACATTGCCCAGGAGGCGGGGATCATCGCCGCGGAGGCGACCCTCGCGGCGTCGGGGCCCGACATCGTGGTCCAGAACTCCCCTTCGGAGGACCAGGGCCTTGCCTGGTCGCCCAACGGACGGTGGATCGCCTTCCACTCGCACATGCAGGGCTCGGATGACATCTGGCTGCGGCCGGCCGATCGTCCCGAGCCGCTGACCCGCCTCAGCGCACTGGGCCGCGGGGCGGAAGTGGGGTGGCCCCGGTGGTCCCCGGATGGCCGCTGGATCGTGTTCACCGGCGATACGGTGGTGGGTGGACGCCCGCGCTCCCTCCTGTGGATCGTCGGAGTGGATCAGGACCGGGGCGTCATCACGGTTCCTCCCCGTGCCGTCCCGCTCGGGGGGCTGGAGGACGAGGTCCTCCACGCCGAGTGGCTCGGGTCGAGTGACCTCATCGTCTTCAGCGGACTGGGGAGTGGAGGAGTCCACACCCTGTACCGGGTGCCCCGCGGCGGCGGTCGGCCCAGTCTGGTCCATCGGTACACCAGTACCCAGCGCGTCGACGGCTTCGGGGTGAGCTCGGATGGCGGGTGGCTGGTCTTTCCCCAGCCGGACAGCCTCGGGCGGCTGCAGTTGTTCAAGCTGCCGACGGCAGTGGGGAGTGCGGTCGAGCAGCTCACCTCCGATCCCACCGAAAAGACCCAGCCATCGGTCTCGCCCGACGGTACCCGGATCGCCTTCACTGTCTGGCGCTATCAGGCCCGGCTGTTTCTGGTCAGCCCCCGGTGAGCAGGATGACAGGGTTGCTCAACCAACCTCACGTTTGGTGCCCAGTGACCTGCAAGCAAGATGGATCCGGCCCCTTACCCCTGGTGGAGTGACCGATGCGCAACTACCTGACCGAACTCATCGGCACCTTCTTTCTGGTGCTGACGGTGGGCCTGACCGTGATGAACGGATCCCCGATGGCCCCCCTGGCGATCGGCTGCTCCCTGATGATCATGGTCTACATGGGCGGGCACATTTCCGGCGGCCATTACAACCCGGCGGTCTCCCTGGCCGCGATGCTGCGCGGAGCGCTGCCCGCCCGGGAGCTGGTGCCGTACATCGTGAGCCAACTGGTGGGTGCCGTCCTGGCCGCCTTTGTGGCATCGCATCTGACGGGATCGACCTTCGCGCCGGCCCCGGCGGCGGATGCCTCCATCCTTCAGGCGCTGGTCGTGGAGGCGCTGTTCACCTTCGCGCTCTGCCTGGTGGTGCTCCAGGTGGCCACCAATCCCGACACCGATGGCAATTCCTACTACGGGCTGGCCATCGGCTTCACCATTGTGGTGGCCGCCTTTGCCGGCGGACCGATCAGCGGGGGTGCCTTCAACCCCGCCGTCGGGTTCGGCCCCATCCTGGTCCAGGCGCTCATCGCCCACGGGAGTTTCGTCGATCTCTGGCTGTACCTCGTCGGCCCCGCCGTCGGAGCTGCGCTGGCGGCCATGGTGTTCAACTTCCAGGTCGGCAAGGCCTGAGCGGGCGATCCGGGAGACTTCCATGACAGCCAGGCGTCTTGGCGTAGGGTTTGTCGGCAGCGGGTTCAATGCCCGGTTCCACATGCAGTCCTGGACCGGAGTGCGGGATGCCGACGTGCTGGGAGTCTGGAGTCCCAATCGGCGGCGGGCCGAGGCCGCCGCAGGGTACGCCCGGTCGCTCGATGTCGGGGCGGCCAAAGCCTACCGATCGATCGCCGAGATGGTCGCCGACCCGGCCATCGACGCGATCTGGCTCTGTGGCCCGAATCAGGCCCGAGTGGAGAACGTCGAAGAAATCGTCGACACGATCGCGCGGGGCCGTGGAGCACTCCGGGGCCTGGCCTGCGAGAAACCGCTGGCCCGCAATGTGGCGGAGGCCAGGGAAGTCCTCCGGCTGGTGAAGAGTGTGCGCCTCCGGCACGGCTATCTGGAGAACCAGGTGTTTGCCCCTCAGGTGGAACGGGGCCGGGAATTGCTCTGGGCCCGGGGTGCCGCGCTGACTGGTCGCCCCTATCTGGCCCGGGCTGCGGAGGAGCATGCCGGACCCCATATGCCATGGTTCTGGCAGGGGAGTCTGCAGGGTGGCGGAGTCCTGAATGATATGATGTGCCACTCGGCGTTGGTGATTCGCCACCTGCTGACCAAGCCGGGCGAATCGCTCCGAACCGTCAAGCCGGTGCGGGTCACCGGTCACATCGCGAGTCTCAAGTGGACCCGACAGGAGTATGTCCGCCGGCTGAGCAAGGCGATGGGTCGGGCGGTCGACTACGGCAAGGCACCGGCCGAGGACTTTGCCACGGTGGTGGTGGAGTTCGAAACCGCCGATGGGTTCCGGGTGATCGGCGAAGCCACCACCTCATGGAGTTTTGTCGGCGCCGGGCTCCGGCTGAGTGCCGAGCTGCTGGGGCCCGAGTATTCGATGCGGTGGAATACCCTGGATTCCGGACTCCAGCTCTTCTTCAGCCGCGAGGTGGTGGGGAAAACCGGCGAAGATCTGGTGGAAAAGCAGAACGCCGAGACGGGCGTGATGCCGGTGGTGGCGTCCGAGGCGGTAGCGTACGGGTACGAGGCCGAGAACCGACACTTCGTCCGGGCCTTTCTCGGCAAGGAGAAGCCCCGGCTGACCCTGGACGACGGGCTCGAGGTGGTGCGGATGCTGATGACGGCCTATCAGAGCGCCGAGCAGGGCCGAACGCTGACATTCCCCCCGCGGGGCTTGGACGGCTTTGTGCCGGATGTGGCGCGAGGTGGACGGAAGCTGGCCCGAGCCGTGAGGCGCCCGCGGTCAGGCGGCTGACGGGGCTGGGACCTTGGTCCGAGCGATCAGGACGGTGACGTTGTCGGTCCCGCCGTCTTGCAAGGCGTCGTCCACCAGCGCGCGGCAAGCCGCCTCGGCCGAGGGGATTTCGCTGAGCCGCTGCTGAATCCGTTCGAGGGACACGTGTTTGGTCAATCCATCGGTGCACAGCATCGTGACGTCGCCCCGCTGGATGTCGTGCACCGTCACCACCGGGTCGGCCGAGCTGCCGATGGCGCTGGCCAGCACGTTGGCGAACGGACTTCGGGCCATGTCGGCCGGTTTGAGCGCCCCACGTGCGAGCAGTTCCTGGGCCATGGTCTGATCGGTGGTCAACTGCTCCAGCTGGCCGGCCCGGAGTCGGTAGCACCGGCTGTCCCCGACGTGAAGCAGGTAGAGCCGGGGCCAGACGCCGATGGCCAGGGTCAGGGTGGTGGCCATCCGTCGGACCCCCTGCTGCCTGGCCTGGTTGAGGACCGACTCGTGGCTCAGGTGGGCGGCGGTGCGCAGCGCCTCGACGAAGACCTGGTCGTCGGTGGCGTCGGCGCTGTAATAGCACTGCATGGAGTTGGTCAGATACTGGGCCACCGTCTCGAGAGTGTTGCGGCTGGCGACCTCTCCGGCGGCGGCACCACCGACCCCGTCGGCCACCATGCCGAGAAAGGCCAGACGTTCGCTGGGCACCTCGAGCAACTCGGGGGTCGGGAGGCTGGTCGCCACGATCCGCAGCGTCTTGTGCAGCGAACCCAGGACGAAGTGGTCCTGATTCTCGGTTCGGACCAGGCCACGGTGGGTCAACCCGAACGCGTCGATCTGATCGTCGCGGGGTTTCGGGGCCACGTTTGGCGGGCTGACTTCGGGCCGTTCGATGGAGGACGACATTTTCAACCTCCCGGTCCATGCAAGGTACCCCGACGGCCCGGCGCCACAAGGGCGTGAGCATCCCAACTCCTGAGGTCCTGATGTCCCAGCGCAGCGTCGGTCGCCTGTCCCTGATGATGTTCCTCCAGTATGCCGTCTGGGGTGCCTGGCTCCCCCTGGCCGCCCGCTACCTCTCGGCCGCACCGGCTGACGGGGGACTGGGCTTCACTGGTGGCCAGATCGGGATGATCCTCGGGCTGGCCGGCTCGATCGGCGCGGTCGCCGCACCCTTCATTGCCGGCCAGGTGGCGGATCGCTACTTCAGCGCCGAGCGGTTTCTGGCGGTCCTGCTCCTGGTGGGCGGGGTCATCAAATGGGTGACGGCGAGTCAGACGGGATACGGTGCCTGGCTGGGGCTCTCGATCGGCTACAGCGTGGTGTACATGCCGACCCTGGCCCTGTCCAACTCGATCGCCTTTGCCAACCTGACGGACGCGGAATCCGGATTTCCCCGAGTCAGGGTCTGGGGGACGATCGGCTGGATCGCGGTCAGCTGGATCTTCCCGATGCTCTATCTCCAGACCGACCTCCGATTCAGCCTGATGCCGCCGTTCCTGACCGGGGCTGAGGTCCCGGGGGTCACCGCCAGGCTGGCCGACTCCCTCCGGTTCTCCGCCTTCATCTCCTGGGGGTACGCCGCGTACTGTCTGATCCTGCCCCACACGCCCCCCAGGCGCGGGGAAGTGGCACGGCTCGCCTTCGCCCGGGCGTTCGGCCTGCTCCGGGAGCGTCCCTTTGCCGTCCTGGTCGCGGTCAGCCTGCCGATCAGCGTGATCCATCAGGTGTACTTCCTGCAGACCGCCCCCTTCCTGTCGAACCTCGGTCTGCTCGACAGCCAGATCGGTCCGGCGATGACGATCGGTCAGTTCAGCGAGATCCTGGTGATGGCCGGCCTGGGCTTCCTGCTCACCAAGTTCGGGTTCCGGACCGTGATCACCACCGGGGCGCTGGCCTACTTCGTCCGCTATCTGATCTGGAGCTTTCCCACTCTGCCGGTGCCGGTGCTGGTCGCCAGTCAGGCGCTGCATGGGGTCTGCTACGCCTGTTTCTTCGCCTCGGCCTACATCTACACCGACCGGGTGGCCCCGCCCGACGTGCGCCACTCCGCCCAGACGGTGTTCGGGATCCTCATCCTGGGCGGCGGCCCGGTGCTGGGCGGAATGCTGTCCGGGTGGCTGCAGGCGCGGTACACCCTGCTCGATGGTTCGGTGGATTTCGGGGCTCTCTGGCGGGTGCTTGCCCTGCTCGGGCTCGGCTCGGCGCTGGTCTTCGTCACCCTGTTTCGGGATCGCCAACGCATCACCCCATGACCCTCTCCCGGAGTCGTCTCATGCCCAGATCTGGTGTCCTTCTCCTCACCTTGGTCGTGCTGGGGTGCCCCCTCACCGCCCAGCAGGGCCCGCTCACCATCGGGGGAATCACCGCCGCGCCGGGCACCCGGGCGTCGGGCCTGCTCGAGGTCCCCGCGGGAGTTGACCAGGGCACCACGATTCCGGTGACGATCATCCGGGGAGCCGAACCGGGACCGACCCTCGCCCT
>CAYINH010000076.1:0-9731 GCA_964364615.1 uncultured Gemmatimonadaceae bacterium | reverse complement strand
TACGGTCTGGATCTCGGAGTCCACCCGGACTACCGGGGACGCGGGATCGGCCGGGCCCTCTATGCGGTGCGCCAGGAGCTGGTCTGGCAGCTCGGACTCTCGGGCCAGCTGAGCGTCGGGATGATGAGTGGCTACGGGGCGGTCAAGGACACGATGACGGCGGAGGAGTATTTCGAAGGCCTGTGCACCGGCAGGATCAACGATCCCACTCTGTCGATGCAGCGTCGGGTTGGCTTCGAATTCCGGCAACTGCTCCCGGACCATCTGCCGGACCCGATCTGCCACAACTACGGAGTGCTGATCGTGCTCCCGGCCACCCGGAACGTCCCCGGGGCGGTCCGGCCGGGCACTGGCAACGACTAGGAGACGGAATGGGATTCATCCAACTCAAGACCGAGGTGCCGGGACCCAGGAGCAGAGCGCTGCTGGCCCGACGCGCCGCCGCAGTCTCCGCCGGACTGGCCAAGGCCACCGATGTGGTGGTTGACCGGGCCCAGGGGGCCCTGATCCACGACGTGGACGGGAACACCTTCATCGACCTGGTCGGCGGCATCGGGATGCTGGCCGTGGGGCACAGCCCTCCTGGGGTCGTGCAGGCCATCACCGCCCAGGCTGAACGGCTGATCCACACCTGCGCCCTGGTCGCCAGCTACGAACCCTACGTTCGGCTCTGTGAGCTGCTGAACGAGATGACCCCCGGCAGCTTCCCCAAGAAGACCCTGCTCGCCAACAGCGGCTCCGAGAGCGTCGAAAACGCCGTCAGCCTGGCGCGTCGCTACACCGGGCGCCCGGTGGTGATCTGCTTCGAGGGCGGCTATCACGGTCGGACCCTGCTCACCCTCAGTCTGACCAGCAAGTACGGCCTCTTCAAGAAGGGGTTCGGGCCGTTCGCCCCCGAAATCGTCCGGCTCCCCTTCCCCAACATGTACCGGATCCCCGAGGGGATGTCCGCCGAGCAGTACCTGGACTGGAGTATCCTGCAACTCGAGCAGGCCTTCGTGGCCCAAGTCGACCCGTCGGCCACCGCCGCCATTCTGATCGAGCCGATCCAGGGTGAGGGTGGCTTCCTCCCGGTCCCCGCCCGCTTCATGCAGCGGATTCGCGCCCTCTGCGACCAGCACGGGATCCTGCTGATCGCCGACGAAGTCCAGTCCGGCTTCGGCCGCACCGGGAAGATGTTCGCGATCGAGCACACCGGCGTGGCCCCCGATCTCATGGTCATGGCCAAATCGCTCGGGGCCGGGATGCCGATCAGTGCCGTGACCGGGCGGGCCGAGATCCTCGACTCGCCTCACCTGGGCGGGGTCGGCGGGACCTACGGCGGGAACCCACTCGCCTGCGCCGCGGCCATCACCGCGATCGAGATGATCCGCCAGCCGGACTTCATGGCCCACGTCAGCCAGCTCGGCGCGGTCATGCACGAGGTGCTGGGCGGGTGGAAGGAACGCTACCCCATCGTGGGAGATGTCCGGGGCCTGGGATCGATGATGCTGACCGAGTTCGTCCGGAACCGGAAGACCCGGGAGCCCGCCCCTGAAGAGACCCTGGCCATCATCAAACGCGCCGTGCAGCACGGCGTGATCGCGATGCGGGCCGGACTCTTCAGCAACTGCATCCGGCTGCTCCCTCCGCTGGTCATCACCGAGGCCCAGTTGCGTGAAGGCCTGGCGGTGCTGGGAGAATCGATCGCGCAGGCGTGAGGTGACCGAGCTGATCCTCCGCGGCGGGGTACTGCTCACCCAGAACCCCAAGGGCCCGACCGCCCAGGCTCTGGCCGTCGCCGCGGGGAAGATCAGCGCCGTCGGCAGCGACTCCGAGATTCTGTCCCGGCGGAGACCCGGCACCCGCGTCGTGGACCTGGCCGGCCGGACCCTGATCCCGGGTTTCATCGACGCCCACGCCCATATCTGGAAGATCGGCCACCTGCTCAGCAGCATGGTGGATCTGCGGCGCACGGTGGACATCCCCGGGATCGCGTCGCTGCTGCGTACGGCGGCAGCGGCCGCAAGGCCCGGTGCCTGGATTCAGGGCCGCGGCTTCAACGAGTCGCGGCTGGCCGAACGCCGCCGCCCCGATCGCCACGACCTCGATGCGGTCATCCCCGACCATCCGGTGGTGCTGACGCGGACTTGCGGACACAGCTACGCCTGCAATACCCTCGCCCTCACCCTCTCGGGCATTGATCGCGACACACCCGACCCTCCAGGTGGGGCAATCGAACGGGACGCCTCGGGACAGCTGACCGGCCTGCTGC
This sequence comes from uncultured Gemmatimonadaceae bacterium, assembly GCA_964364615.1. Taxonomy (GTDB): domain Bacteria; phylum Gemmatimonadota; class Gemmatimonadetes; order Gemmatimonadales; family GWC2-71-9; genus SZUA-320. Next base: position 7,477 of record CAYINH010000076.1, on the reverse strand, counting down.
ACGAGACCGCCATGGGGCTCATCAACCGGCAGATGCCGCCCCCCTCGCCGTCCGACTACTCCCGGATGATCCTGGCGGCACTCCAGCATCAGCTCACCCTGGGGATCACCAGTACCAACGATGCCGGTGTGTCGCCCGAACTGCTCGACAACTACCTGGCGCTGGACGCGGATGGCGCGCTCCCTTCCCGGGTCAACGTGATGGCCCTGAGGAAGGTGGACGGCGTCGGGACCGTCCCGCTGCCGTCGATGCACCGGAGCGATCACCTGCGGGTGGACACGGTCAAGTTCCTCGCCGACGGCGGCTTGAGCGGGGCCACGGCCGCCCTGAGTGTTCCCTATCGCGGCAGCACTTCGACGGGAGTACTGCGGTTCGAGGACCGGGAACTCCTCGAGCTGGCGGGTGAGGCCCACCGGGCCGGATGGCGGATCGCCATCCATGGCATCGGGGACGTGGCCATTGGCCAGATTCTCCGGATCTACCGCGCATTGGGTCCCGGGCCAAGGCGACACCGGATCGAGCACCTGGGGCTCCCCGATCAGACCCAACTGGCCGAAGCCGCCCGGTTGGGGGTAATCTCCGTCCCACAGAGCATCTTCCTGCTGGAGTTGGGCCGGAACTTCCGAACCGCCCTGTCCGATCACCTGCTCGCGAGAGCCTACCCCATCCGGGCCATGCTGGACGCCGGGCTGACCGTGGCCCTGTCGTCCGATGCGCCGGTCGTGGAGAACGACAATCCACTGCAGGGAATGGGATCGGCCGTCGATCGGCTGGACGACGGCGGCAGCCCCATTGCCCCCGACCAGGCGATCACGGTGCAGGAGGCGCTCTTCGGCTACACGATGGGCGGGGCCATTGCCTCGGGTGACGAGGACAATCGAGGCAGCCTCGAACCCGGCAAGTGGGCCGATCTCGCGGTGCTGTCCGGCAACCCGCTGTCGACGACCCCGCTGACCGACATCCAGGTGCAACAGACCTGGGTGGCAGGACGACTCGTTTGCGAAAGTTGAGTCCCATGACCTACCAGTACCGACAACTGATCGATGGAGCCTGGGCCGACGGATCGACCGGCCAGACGTGGGACGTGATCAACCCGGCCACCGAGGAGATCGTCCGCACCGTTCCTTTCGGCGGGCGCGACGACTGCCGCTCGGCGATCGAGGCCGCGGCCCGGGCGTTTCCCGCCTGGTCAGGGCTGACGGCCTATCAGCGGGCCGCCGTTCTCAGCAAGGCAGCCGCGCTCATCAGAGAGCGCGCCAAGGACCTGGGCCGCACCACGGTGCTGGAGAGCGGCAAGCCCTTTGCCCAGGGACGGGGGGAATGGCTGGCCTCCGCCGACCTGTTCGAATGGTTCGCCGAGGAAGGGAAGCGGGCCTACGGCCGCACCATCCCGTCCCGGTCGAGCTCCAAGCGGATGACCGTGATCCGCCAGCCAGTGGGGGTGGTGGGGATCATCACCGCCTGGAACTTCCCGGCCTACAACCAGGCCCGGGCCGTGGCAGCGGCCCTGGCCGCCGGCTGCACCATCGTGACCAGGCCCTCTGAGTTCACGCCGCTGACCGCGATGGAGATGGCCAACATCCTGGTGGAAGCCGGCCTGCCCGCCGGCGCCCTCAACCTGATCAGCGGCGAGCCGGAGTCGATGGGCCAGGAGATGCTGGACAACCCGCTCTGCCGGAAGATCCACTTCACCGGCAGTGTCCGGGTCGGGAAGCTGCTGATGGACGGCGCGTCCCGCACCGTGACCAGGCTGTCCCTCGAACTGGGTGGCAACGCCCCCGTCCTCATTCTGCCGGATGCGGACATCGCAGCGCTGGCCCGAAGTGCCGTGGCCGCCAAGTTCCGCAATAGCGGCCAGGTCTGCGTCAGTCCCCAACGGTTTCTGGTGCACGGTCGCGTCGCCGAGGAGTTCACCGGTCTGGTGACCGATCATGCCAAGGCGCTGAGGGTCGGGAACGGGATGGAGCGGGAGACCGAGGTCGGCCCGATGATCAACGCCCGGCAGCGGGAACGGGTCGAGACGCTCATTGCCGGGGCGCGGGCCGGCGGGGTGGATATCCTGACCGGGGGCAGCCGTCCAGCGGCCCTGGACAAGGGGTACTTCTACCAACCGACCGTGCTCACCGGCGGGTCGGACGCCCTGCCGATCTACCGGGAGGAGATCTTCGGCCCGGTGCTCCCGGTCATTTCCTTCGACGACCTCGATGAGGCCATCGCCCTCGCCAACTCGACCTCCTACGGCCTGGCCGCCTACGTCTGGACCAACCACCTCAGCTCGGCGATCCATGCCGCGGAAAAACTGGAGTTCGGGATGATCGGGGTGAACGAATGGACCCCGCAAGCGACCGAGGCCCCGTTCGGCGGCTGGAAGCAGAGTGGGCTCGGGCATGAGAGCGGCGCGGAGGGATTATCCGAGTACCTGGAAACCAAGCTGGTCGCCTTCGGAGGGTTGTGAGGGAGGACGACCGCACCCTTGGCATGAACCGCCCGATCAGCCGCCGGGACTTTGTCGACGGCGTGGCGGTCGGGATCGGGGGGACCCTCGCCCTCCCCTGGCTGTCCTCCTGTCAGGTAGCACCCTATCCGCCGGCACTGACCGGCCTCCGCGGCTCCCACCCGGGATCGTTCGAAGCCCTCCACCTGCTCCGCGACGGCACCTTCTGGCAGACCGCGCCGCCCATCGCCGATACCGGCGAGGAGTACGACCTGATCGTGGTGGGCGGCGGCATCAGCGGCCTGGCGGCCGCCTGGTACTTCCGGAAGGCCCGCCCCGGGGCCCGGGTCCTGATCCTGGAGAACCACGACGATTTCGGCGGCCATGCCAAGCGGAACGAGTTCACCACCTCACAGCGACTCTTCATCGGTTACGGCGGGACCCAGTCGATTGACAGCGCCGCCCCCTACAGCTCCGTGGCCCGCGGGCTGATCGACGAGCTGGGCATCGATGTGGACCGATGGCAGCAGGTCCATGACCGGGAGTTGTATCGATCCCTCGGGATGAACACCGGGTTCTTCTTCGACCGGGAGACCTTTGGCCAGGACAAGCTGGTGACGGGGCACTCCACGGTATTCTCGGATGCCTTCCTGGCCGAGGCCCCGGTCTCCGGGGCGGTCAAGCGCGACTACCAGCGCCTCCGGTCGGAGGCCTTCGACCCCTGGCCCGGGGAATCGTCCGACCAGAAGAAGACTCGCCTGGCGCGGGTGAGCTACGCCGACTTCATCACCGAGGTGTGGAAGCTGGACCCCGGGATCCTTCCGATGTACGGGGGCGCGACCCATGACCTGTTCGGTGCGGGGATCGATGCGGTGGCTGCGCAGGACGCCTTCGGGCTCGGGTTTCCGGGCTTCCAGGGGATGGGACTCGACGCCGGCTCGGCCGGCCCGGGCCAGAACCACGACGCGATCCCTTATCCCGGGGCGCCGGAGTACTACTTCCATTTTCCCGATGGCAGTGCCTCCGTCGCCCGGCTCCTGGTCCGCCGACTGATCCCTTCCGCGATCCCCGGGAGCACCATGGACGACGTGGTGACGGCCAGGGCCGACTATGACCGGCTCGACCAGGCCGGGGCCGAGGTCCGGATCAGGCTGTCGAGTCTGGTGATGCGGGTCAGGCATCTGGGAGATCCGAACGCCGCGTCCACCAGGGTGGAGGCGACCTATTCCCACAACGGGGAGTTGAAACGGGTGACCGGGCGCACCGCCATCCTCGCCTGCTGGCACCCGGTGATTCCCTACCTGTGTGACGAGTTCCCGGACGAGCAACGGAAGGCCCTGGCCTTTGCCGTCAAGGTGCCGCTGGTCTACACCAATGTCCTTATCCGGAACTGGACCTCGTTCCAGAAGCTCGGGGTGCGGGAGGTGGTGACCCCGGGGATGTGGCACCTCTCAATGAACCTGGACTTCCCGGTGAGCATGGGGTCGTACCGTCACCCGAGAGTGCCGGAGGCGCCGATCGTCGTTCACCTGTCCACCGCGCTGGCCAGCCCCGGGCTGCCGATCAGAGAGCAGCACCGGGTCGGACGCACCGCCCTGCTGGCCATGCCCTTCGAAACCATCGAACGGGGCATCCGGGAGCAAATGGCGCGAGTGCTGGGACCCGGCGGTTTTGACCCGGCCCGGGACATCCTCGGGATCACCGTGAACCGGTGGCCGCACGGGTACGCCTATCAGTACAACTCGCTGTTCGACGACTTCTGGCGCGATGGCGGCGAGCAGCCCTGCGTGGTGGCCCGGCGCCCATTCGGACGGATCGCGATTGGCAACTCGGACGCCGGTGCCTACGCCTACACCGACTCGGCCATTGACCATGGCCACCGGGCGGCCCAGGACATTCTGAGTCTCCGATAGGACATATCCCATGACCGCACCCGAACTCCGGGCGATTCCGAAGGCGCTCGGCCGGTGGGACCTGGTCCTGCTCAAGGTCGTGGCGATCGTGAACATCAACAACGTCACGCCCACGGCCATCTACGGCCGGGCCTCGCTCATCCTCTGGCCCCTCGCCTTTGCCGCCTTCTTCATTCCGGAGGCCATCGCCGTCCTCAAGATGTCGAAACGGTACCCGGGCGAGGGCGGGATCTATCTGTGGACCCGGATGGAGTTCGGCGAGAAGCACGGCTTCCTGTCCGGCTGGTGCTACTGGACCAACAATCTGTTCTATGTCCCGGTCCTGCTGGTCTACATGGCGGGCATCCTGGCCTTCAGCGGCGGGAATGCCACCGCCGGGCTGGTGGATCAGAAGCTGTTTGTGGGCGGGGTCGCCTTCGGGTGGCTGGCCTTCATGACCTGGCTCAACATCCGCGGCCTGCGGGTCGGGAAGTGGATCCAGAACATCGGCGGGATGGGCACCGCGGCCACGGTCATCCTGGTGCTGGTGGCCGCCGTCATCGCCTGGACCAGGGGCGCGGCCTCGGTGCCACCCCCGGTGTCAGGGGTGGGCTGGGGGATGGCCAGCAACTTCAGCCTGATGTGTTACGCCTTCATCGGCATCGAACTCGCCTCCACCATGGGCGACGAGATCCGCGACCCGGCCCGCGACCTGAAGCCGGCCATCTTCATCGCCGGCGGCGTCTCGCTGGCGTCCTACACTCTGGTCACGGCGGCGGTCCTGATGATCGTACCGGTGGGCGAGCTGAGCGTCATCCAGGGCATCATGCAGGCCGTGGGCTCCAGTGCCGCCAGCGCCGGAATCGGGTGGATCGTCGCCCCGGTCGCGGTCCTGATGGGCCTTTCGATCGGAGGAGCCACCTCGGCCTGGTTCGCCGGGTCGTCCCGGATTCCGTTCGTCGCGGGACTCACCAGCGCCCTCCCTGCCGGACTCGGCCGAGTGCACCCGAAGTACCACTCACCCCACGTCGCGCTGATCACCGGCGCCATCCTCGCGGGCATCCTCACCGCCATGTCGCTCGTCGGGTCGAGCGTCAACGAAGCCTTCCAGGTCCTGCTCATGGCCTCGGTGGTCATTCAGCTCGTCCCGTTCGGGTACCTCTTCCTCGGGCTGGCACGGATGGCCGGGGTTGGCCTGACGGCCCGGGTGGCCGGCATGGTGGGGCTCGTCACCACCCTGACCGGAATGGTGGCCGCCTTCCTGCCGGCACCCGACGTGGTCAGCGTGCCGATCTTCGAGTTGAAGATGCTGGTCGGCGTTCTGGGCCCCACGGCGATCGGCTGGTGGCTCTTCACCCGGAGCCAGGCCTCGGCCCGACCCGCCTAACCCCTTGCCGGGCAGGGACTTCGGGAGCACCTTACAGACAGCCTTCAGCCGAGACCCCGATGAAATATCCAGAGGTCCGCAACTACCTCGATGGCGGCTTCGTCGCCAGCAGCCTCCCGGTGCTCAAGGTGCACAACCCGGGGGACGGGTCGGTCATCTCCACAGTGCCCCTGTCCTCGAGCGCCGAGGTGGATGCCGCCGTTCGAGGGGCCCGTGCGGCGTTCCCGGGCTGGTCCGGGCTGCCGATCAAGGAACGGGTCCAGGTGTTCTATCGCTACCGGGCTCTCCTGGCGCGCGACATGGAGTCGCTGACGGCGCTGGTGACCGAGGAAAACGGCAAGGTGTACCCCGAGGCCAGGGCGGAGATCCTCAAGTCGATCGAGCTGACCGAGTTCGCCTGCTCGTTGCCCCAGATCACCGCCGGCGAAGTCATGGAGGTCAGCCGCGGGGTCGAGTGCCGGATCGAGCGGTTTCCGCTTGGCATCGTGGCATCGATCACCCCGTTCAACTTTCCCAACATGGTGCCGCACTGGACCATCCCGAACGCGATCGCGCTGGGCAACTGCATGATCCTCAAGCCCTCCGAACTGGTCCCGCTCAGCAGCAGCCGGATCGCCGAGCTGCTGCACGAGGCCGGCCTGCCGAACGGGGTGCTGCAGATCGTGCACGGCGGGAAGGATGTGGTGGAGGCAATCTGTGACCACGCGGGGATCGACGCGATCAGCTTTGTCGGCTCCACGGCGGTCGCCAAGATCGTCTACCGTCGAGCCAGCGCCGCCCTCAAGCGGGTCCTGGCGCTGGGCGGCGCCAAGAATCACCTGATCGTCATGCCGGACGCCGACCTCGAAATGACATCCACCAACGTCGTCGCGTCGATGTCCGGCTGCGCCGGGCAGCGGTGCATGGCCGCCTCGATCATGGTGGCGGTCTCCGAGACCGACCACATCATCCAGCGGATGGTGGACCACGTCGCGGCCATCGTGCCCGGGGAAAATCTTGGCCCGGTCATCTCCGCCGAGGCCCGGGCCCGGATCGAGCGCTACATCACCGAGGCGGAGGCCGCCGGGGCGACGGTGCTGGTGGACGGCCGCCAGACGGTGGTCCCCGGCAAGGAAGGCGGCTACTACGTCGGCCCCACGATCATCGACCACGTCACCCCCCAGATGCGGATTGCCCAGGACGAGGTGTTCGGGCCGGTTCTCGCTATCATCCGGGCCAAGGATCTCGACGCCGCCCTCGCGGTAGAGAACGCCTCACCCTATGGCAACGCGGCCTCGGTCTTTACTGAGCACGGGGGCACCGCGCGCTATGTGATGGAGCGGGCCAGTGCCGGGATGGTCGGGGTCAACGTCGGGGTGCCGGTGCCCCGGGAGCCCTTCTCCTTCGGAGGCTGGAATGAGTCGCGGTTCGGGGTGGGGGACATCACCGGCCGCGGGTCGATCGAGTTCTGGACCCAGTCGAAGAAGATGACCACCAAATGGAACCGGGAGCACGGCACCAACTGGATGAGTTAGCCGGCCTGGGAGACTTCTGACGGTTCGCTTCCTTGGAGGGCAGCGATGGCCATTGACTGCGGCACCACCTTCACCGGGCTCCGGTTCGAGAACCCGTTTCTCCTCTCGTCGGCGCCGCCGACCGAGTCGGAAACCAACATCCTGCGGGCGTTCGAGGCCGGGTGGGGCGGCGTGGTCACCAAGACCATCGGCCTGCACCCGGTGGTCAACGTGTACGGCGCCAAGGCCAAGTTCATGCGCACCTCGCTCG
>CAYINH010000075.1:0-9745 GCA_964364615.1 uncultured Gemmatimonadaceae bacterium | reverse complement strand
GAGCGGGTCGTTGGGAACGATGGTCGCCAGCGGCACTCCGCTGAGGCCCGCCGCGACGCTCCCGCCATTGAGGCCCGCCATCCCGACCGCCACCTGCTGCACGGTGGCCTGGGCGGCCGCGTCGCTGAGACCCACTTGCCTCAGTCCGGGGTACAGGTAGGTCATCAGGTGGGCGGTGGTGGTGGCCAGATCCAGGAATACCGAGGGGGACTCGACGATCAGCGGCCCGACGAAGTTCTCCTTCCGCTGGAACCAGCCGTCAATCGAGATCCGGAACTTGTCGTTGATGATGCCCTTGTACCCCAGCTCGTAGGCGTTGGTGATCGTCGGCTGAATCACGCTGATGTCGGCCACCTCCGTCGGCGCCACGTTCCGGAACACCCCCGCAGTGGCATCGAGCCGCCGCAGCTGGGTGCCCACGGTGGTGGGGACCGGTACCCCGAGGAGCAGGGGGGCCAGCGGGCCCAGGGCCGGGGCTACGGCGCCCGCAGCCACCGCCCACAGGGTCCGCGCCTGGGCCGGGAGAGCCGTCTGGGGCGCCCCCGGGAACGGCCCGGGCCACATGCACAGGTCGTCCACCCCACCGGTCCCGCAGTAGCCCCGGAACGAGAACCCGCCCCTGGGAACGCCCAGGGCGCGGACCTTGTAGGGTCCCGCCTGGCCCGCCACGATGTCGAGGAAGAGGTTGTTGCTGGACGGGGTCGAAAAGGCCCGATTGTATGTCACCCGGAAGTTGTGGTTCTCGGCCGGGGTGAAGACCAGCGCGGCCCGGGGGGAGAACACCGGATCCGCTACCCGACTGTGGTCGTCTACCCGGAGAGCCGCCACCAGGTTCAGCTTGGAGGTCAGCTCGGTCCTGCTCTGCAGGTACCCGCCCACTTCGGTGATATCGTCGTCCTCCTCATTCCGGCCGTTGATCGTCCCGTCGGTCACCGAGTTGGTCTTGGAGTAGTCCACCCCGTAGATGAAGTCCTGCCGGGCGCCGAGCTTGAACCCGTGCTGCAGCTGGGCCGCGTTGACATTGGAGCGGTCCACGATCGGCTTACCATCCCTGAGCAGGAAGCTGCCAGAATTGTCCTGCGGGCTGTCGTTCCCCGAATTGCTCTGGTTGCGGAACACCTGGAAGAAGAGCCGGTTGTACCGGGCCCGTACCTGGTAGTAGGTGTAGGACCAGTCCCGGGCCTGGGCCGCGCCGATTCCGGTGTATTCGATCAGGTTCCCCGCGTTGGTCCGCCCGGCCGAAGCGATGATCTCGGAACCAGCCGTGGGCCGGTAGTCGGCCCGGAAGTCCGCCGCGACCCGCTCCAGGTCGAAATCCCGGCAGCCGAATCCGGCAGGACAGGTCTTGCCGGGAAGGCTGGCCGGCTCCGCCGGGTCCTTGGCCCGCCACTCCTCCGACTTCAGAATCTCGGCGGACACCTTGAAGCCGAACTTGTCGCTCAGCCGGCTCGCATGCCGGAATCCCATCCGGAGCACACTATTCCCACCGTCAAAGGAGGTGCCGAGCGAGTCACGGGAGTCCGACCGAAAGCCCGATTCCAGGGTGATCCGGGTCCCGGGACTGCTGATCGGTGACTTGGTGATGATGTTGAGGACGCCGTTGGCAGCGTTGGGACCGTACAGCGCCGCCCCGGGTCCCAGCACGAATTCTACCCGCTCCACATCGTCGTTGGTCGTCGGGGCGAAGGCCGCCACGTTGACCCGGAGCGACGGGACCGCCGCGAACCGGTTGTCGGAAATGACGAGCATGGCCCCGGAGAAGATGTTGTTGAACCCACGGCCCACCACGTTGCTCTGCACCAGGCCGCCCTGGGAAATGTCCACACCCGGGAGGGCCTTGAGGTGGTCGATCACGGTCAGGGCCGGGCGCTCGGTGATGTCCACGGTCGGTACCACGTGGACCGAGGCGGGGGACTCGAGGGCCTTCTCCGGAGCCCGGGATCCGGTGATGACGACCGGGTCAAGCTCGAAGGGCTTCGCGACGAGCGCGGCGTCCGCCGTCGCCGTCCCGCCAGCCGTCACCGCCACATTGTCGACCCGCACCGCCGTGAACCCGACCGCCGTCACCAGCACCGAATAGGTTCCGGCCGACAATCCGGTCAGCCGGTAGGTGCCGCTCGCCCCCGCCACTGTGCCCCCGACCCGCTGCCCCGAGCCGCCCGTGACCGTCACCACGGCATCCCCAATCGTGGCTCCGGTCTCCCGGATGGTCACCCGGCCGGAGATCGTTCCGGTCTGGGCCGCGAGGGACACCGCGCCAACCGCCATGCCGATCATGAGGAGGAAGAACGCCCTGATGCGCATGCGCATGAACACCACCTCTTTCAAAGTGAAGCTGCGGGGGTAGGTCGAGTCTTCGGGTAGCCCAGTCAATACTCGCGCCGACGCCAGCATTGTCAAGCCGATTCGACCGGGGGCGGAGCCTCTGGTTCAGGAAAAGGGCCCGAACAGCCGTCGGTATCCCCGGCGCAGCACTCCCGTTTCCATCGCCGGGACCAGACCGGCCGTCAGCAGAATGCCGAGCAGGACCACCTGGAAGGCCGTGTCGCGAATCACTTCACCCCCTGGCACTCGTGCCGCGAGCGGGATCGAGGCGGGACCCGGGTCCTGGTGAACAGGGCGGTGGCCCCGTGCGCCAGGAAATACAGCAGTGCTATCGCGAGAATGGTGGAAGCCATGGGACCTCAGGACGGAGGTGACCGGGGACCGAACCGGATCAACGCTGGCGGATGATCCGCCCACTCTGCATGACGAAACGCACGGCTCGGAGGGCGCTGATCGACTCGAGCGGGTTCCCCTCCACCGCGATCAGATCGGCCAGAAGGCCGGCCCGGACCTGGCCGACCTGGTCGTCCAGGTGAAGCACCCGGGCGTTGACCGAGGTTGCGGCGCGGAGCGCCTCGACGACCGGGACGCCATAGTCGACCAGCAGTTCGAGCTCCCGGACGTTTTCTCCATGCGGAAAGACCCCGACGTCACTGCCGTTGCAGAGGGTGACCCCGGCCTCGAGGGCGGCGAGGAGACTCTGCCGCTTGGCGGCGATCCGGGCCGGCTCCGGGTCGAGGCCTTTCCGCCAGCCTCGATACTGGACGACGGCATCGCCGGCGGCGACCGTCGGACAGAGCGCCACCCCGCGCTCCCGCATCAACCGGAAGATCTCCGGGGTCCCCCCATCGCCGTGATCGATGGTCTCGACCCCGGCGAGGATCGCTCGCCGCATCCCCTCGGCGGTGGAGGCATGGGCCACCACGGGGCGTCCCGACGACCGGGCCACTTCCACGATGGTGGTCAGTTCCTCCAGGGTGAACGTCGGGCGGGCCTCGCCCCCGGGCCCCCAGCCGTAGTCGGCGTAGACCTTGATCCAGTCGGCCCCTTTCCCGATCTGGTCCCGCACCACCCGGGTCAGCCCCTCCACTCCATCCGCCACCTCCGCGCCCATCATCGGCGCCGACCCCTCCGGGGCGAACCCCCGCGGCCCATACGCCCCGGTGGCCACGATCGCCCGGGTGGTGACCAGCAGTCTGGGGCCAGGGATGATCCCCCCATCAATGGCCTGCTTCAGCCCGACATCGGCGTACCCTGCCCCCTCGGTCCCCAGGTCCCGCAAGGTGGTGAACCCGGCCCAGAGCGTCCGCTGAGCATGGACCGTGGCCCGGGCCACCCGGAGCGCCAGAGGCTCTCGAAGCACCTGATCATCCCAGGAGGTTTCGTCATAGGGGTGGAGGAGGAGATGGCTGTGGCCGTCGATCAGGCCGGGAAGCAGGGTCAGGCCAGGCAGAGCCACTTCGCGAGCCCCGGAGGGCGTCTCCGCCGCCGGACCCGCCGCCACGATCCGATCCCCCCGGACCACCACCCGCCACCCTCGGTGCAATTGGGCCGTGACACCGTCGAACACTGCGCCAGGGACCAGGACGAGGGTCTCGGAACCGGCGCCCGGGGCCTGAGCCAGGCCAGAGGTGGCAGATACCGCAAGTAGCACGAGGATCAGTGCGAGGCGCATGGAGGAGTTGAATATGCCCCTCAAGGGGACGGCCTGCCAGCCGCCAGCTTGGATTTTTCGGGGCTTCCAGCCATGTTTCCAGCTTGTGACCATCACCGAGACGAGGGAAAGAGCATGAGAACACTCCGCCTGGCGGGAGCCGCCACCATACTGGTCCTGACCGCTGCCGGCTGCAAGGGCACCGGAACCACCGCCGCCATTCCATCGGATTCCACCGCCTTCTACCGCACCCAGTCGGAGAACATGGCGGCCCTCAGCATGGAGAAGGACAGCCTGCTCCGGGAGCTGACCGAGACGACCCGGCTGATCACCGATGTCAGCGTGGAGTTGGCGACGATCCGCACCGCGCCCGCCACCAACGCCCCGGTGGTCGGCAGTGAGGGAATGCGGTCGGACGAGCGGGCCGAGGTGCTGGCGAAGGTCCGCCAGCTGACCGCCCGGATCCGGCAGAGCGAGTCCCGGTTGGCCACCACCCGTCGGCGACTCGACTCGCTGGCACTCTCCTCGGACTCGCTGCGGTCGTCGCTCGCCGCCTACGTGGCGACCGTGGCTGATCTCGAGGGAATGCTGGCCAATCAGAAAACCACCATCCAGACCCTCACCGACCAGATCGGCGCCCTGACCCAGCAGAACGTCCAGCTGGCCGCCGAGAAGGCCGAGCTGCAGGATACTGTCTCCCACATGGATGTGCGGGAGAACGAGGTCTACTACGTCATCGGTACCAAGAAGGAGCTGATGGGCCGCGGCATCATCTCGGAAGAGGGCGGCACCCGGTTCCTGATCTTTACCCGGACCGGTGAAACGCTGGTGCCGGCCGCCGTACTGGATCCGGCCCAGTTTACCAAGGCCGATCGCCGGACCTTGAGCGAACTCGCGATGCCCAACGCAAACCGGGACTACCGGGTTATCTCCCATCATGACCTGGCATACGCCGAGGCCGATCGGATGAGCAAGGGCAAGTTCCGGGGGACCCTGCGGATCACCGCCCCGGTGTCGTTCTGGGGGCCGTCCAAGTTCCTCATCATCGTGGAGAACTGACCCCGGATGCGGCTGCTGGTCGTCCGGCATGCCATCGCGGAGGATCGTGAGGTGTTTGCCCGGACCGGCCAGACCGATGATCGGCGGCCGCTGACGGGACGAGGCCGCGAGCGCATGGCTCTCGGCGCTCGCGGCCTCGCGACGTTGGTCCGGTCGGTGGACGTGCTGGCGGCCAGTCCCTACCTCAGGACGATGGAAACCGCTGCGCTGCTGGCCGAGGCGTGGGAGGGTCCGACGCCGGTGCCGGTCGGGGCGTTGGAGCCGGGGGGGGATTACGATCAGCTGGGGGCCTGGCTCCGGGCGCTGGGTCCGGATCAGCGGGTGGCCATCGTGGGCCACGAACCCCACCTGTCCGGCTTCGTGTCCCGGCTGATCGGAGCTCGGGGCAGCGTCATCGAGTTCAAGAAGGGGGCGGCCTGCTACCTGACCCTCGCCCCCTCCGCCGGGGCGGGCTCCGGAGTGCTGCACTGGGCCGTGAACCCCAAGCAGCTCCGCCGCCTGGCCGAAGCCGACTAGGCTACCGCTCTCCCAGAATCCGCCGCCGCCGGAGGGCCCGACGGGCCTCGCCCGCCACCAGGCTCTTCTGAATGACCGCCATCGCCTCATCGACCGAATCGGTCACCGTCAGCAGGTCGAGGTCGGCCGGATGGATGGTCCCGTGCTGGACCAGGGGACCGCGCATCATCTCGAGGAGCGGTGCCCAGTACTCGGTGCACATCAGCACGATCGGGAAGTCGGAGATCTTCCCCGTCTGCACCAGGGTCAGCGCCTCGAACAGCTCGTCCAGCGTACCAAACCCCCCAGGCATCACGACGAACGCCATGCTGTACTTGACCAGCATCACCTTGCGGACGAAGAAGTACCGGAAGTTGATGAACCGGTCGAGGTAGCCATTCGGCTCCTGCTCGGCCGGCAGCAGGATGTTGCAGCCGATCGAGGTGCCTCCCGCCTCCCGCGCCCCCCGGTTGGCCGCTTCCATGATGCCGGGACCCCCGCCGGTCATGGTGGTCATCCCCAGCAGGGCCACCCGCCGGCCGACCTCCTGGGCCAGGCGGTAGTAGGGATGATCTTCCGGAAACCGGGCCGAGCCGAACACCGTGATACACGGTCCGGTGAAGTGGAGAGCCCGGAACCCCTTGATGAATTCGGCGGCGATCCGGATCACCCGGAGCAGTTCGTTCCATCGGGCCCGGGGGCCCTCCAGAAAATCCGATACCTCCGAGCCACCGGGCCCGAGCAGCCAGCGGCGATCCGGTACGAGCGGAGGGGCCGGCGGTTCAGGAGGTGGAACGGTCATGGGCTTCTCATGAGAATGGTGGTCTCGCAAGATAGCCATCCCCCGCACGCGACTCGCCAGCTAGCTTTCCCAGAACCCCCTGAGGAGCCTCCATGCTCGCCCTGCTGGCCGTCCTGATCTCTCCCGCCCCCGAGCTTCCACCCGCCGCGTTCCGCTGGTGGGATCGGGGTCACCATGCGGTCGCCGCGCTCGCCTGGTCCCGGCTGTCCGCCGAGGCGCGGGCCCGCGCCAGCACCCTGCTCGCCGGCGACGATTTCGTCCAGGTCTCGACCTGGGCCGACAGCGTGCGCCCCCACCGTCGGGAGACGGCGCCCTGGCACTACGTCAACATCGCCATCTGGGAGCCGCGCTACGATCCGGACCGACACTGTCCCGAGGGGAACTGCGTCATCGGCGCGATCGAACGGTTCCGCGCGGTGCTGTCCGACCCGGACGCCCCATCGGGGGCCCGGGGTGAGGCGCTCCGTTTCCTGATCCACTTCGTGGGCGACATCCACCAGCCGCTCCACGCCGGGGACCGGAGCGACCGGGGCGGCAATGACACCCGGGTGACGCTCAACGGTCGGGAAACCAGCCTGCACGCCATCTGGGACGGCGCCGTGGTCGAGCGGCTGGCCCCGACCGAGCCGGGACTGATCGCCCGGCTCCAGGCCCGGTTGGACGCGCTGCCGGAGGAGATGGCCCGGGACTGGGGAGATGATCCGGTGCTGCAATGGGCACTGGAGGGTCAGGCCATCGCGAAGGACCACGCCTACCGGCTGCCCGCCGACGGCGCGATCGACTCCCGGTATCTCGATGACCAGCGGGAGGTGGTCGAGACGGCCCTGCTCAAGGCCGGGGTCCGGTTGGCCGCGCTCCTCGAGGCCGCGCTCACTCCCCGAGCCGGGCCTGGAGCTTCTCCAGCACGCTGATCAGCTCGGGCCGGTCGCCGAGCACCGCCAGGCAGGGGTCGCCCGCCAGCGCGGCCATCCGGGCCGGTGCGTTGATCATGGTGTAGTCGCGCAGATCGAGGGCATGGGTCACCTCGTCCCAGGTGAGTGGCATGGACACCGGTGCCACCGGGAGGGGGCGGACGCTGTAGGGGGACACCAGCAGCCGGCCATGGCCGTTCTGCACGAAGTCGAGATAGACCTTGCCGTCCCGCCGGTCGATCGTCCGGGTGATGGTCGCGATCTCCCGATGCTCCGCGACGATGACCCGGGACAGCAGCTCACCGAAGGACCGGCTCTGGTCATAGCTGAACAGCCCCGCCAGCGGCAGCAGCACATGCAGCCCGCTCGACCCGGTCGTCTTGACGTAGCTCGGCAACCCGATCTCCAGACAGAGGGCCCGGACCGCCAGCGCCACATCGACCACCTGGGTCAGCGGCGCTCCCTTCGGATCGAGATCGAGAACACACCAGTCCGGCCGGTCCAGGGCGGCGATCCGACTGGCCCAGATATGGAGCGGGATGGTGGCCATGTTGGCCAGATAGAGCAGCGACGGCAGGTCATCGCAGACGAAGTAGTCGATGTCGCGGAGGGCATGCTCGCTCCACATCCGCTCGGTCCGGAGCCACTCGGGGATGAACTTGGGGGCGTCCTTCTGGAAGAACGACTTCCCCTCGATCCCATCGGGATATCGGGTGAGCACCACCGGTCGGTCCCGCAGCCATGGCAGCAGCCACGGCGCGATTGCACGATAGTACTCGACCAGGTCACCCTTGGTGTACCCCTCCTCCCGCCAGAACACCTTGTCGAGGTTGGAAAACCGTACCTCGCGCGGAACCGGCCGTTCGGGTTCCGGTGACACGGCCAGCTCCGCCAGGGTGCGATCGGCCCGGACGCACTCGGCGGGCGGCTTGTCGTCCCGGAGCCGGAGAAAAACCGGCTGTCGCAGCAGTGGTTCGTCGGTCCACTCCTTGAACCGGACCTCGCAGACCAGCTCCGGCGCAACCCAGGTGGTGGTCCGGTCGTCCGGGACCGGGCCCGTGCAGGCGGGCGTGTCCTGCCGCAACGGTTCCAGCTGAGCCATCACCTCGCGCAGCGTGGCATCGTCGAACCCGCTCCCCACCCGGCCGGCATAGGTCAGTTCCCCATCCAAATAGTCCGCCACGTGCAGCGCGCCGAACCCGGCCCGGGATCCCTTCGGCTCGGTATAGCCGACCACCACGAAGTCCTCGGTCCGGTCGGAGCGGATCTTGAGCCACGAAGGGGACCGACCCGCCCGGTACCGGCTGTCGGCCTGTTTGGCCACGATGCCCTCGAGCCCCATCCGCCGCACCTCGGCAAACAGCACCTCGCCCTCCCGTGCGAAATGGTCGAGGTAGGGAATCGGCCCGACCGGCGGGAGGAACCGCCGGAGCACGGCCTTCCGCTCGATGGTCGGGAGGTCGCGCAGGTCGGATTCCTCGAACAGCAGCAGGTCGAAGGCGTAGTAGCTGACCGGGTTCTCCACCGAGGCCCGGCCAATCTCGGCCGGCCGGAGAAACCGGGCCCGCTGTTGCAGGCGCTGGAAGCTGGGGCGCCCCTCAGCATCGGCCGCGACCACCTCTCCGTCCAGCAGGAAGCGCCGGTACGGCAGCCCGCGCACAGCCGCGGCGATCTCGGGGAAACTCGCCGAGGCATCCCGCCCGCTCCGGGTCGTCAGCCGAACCTCATCCCCATCCTTGGAGGCGAGAATCCGATAGCCATCGAGTTTGAGCTCGAACAGCCAGCCGTCCCGGGTGAACGGCGCCTCCGCGGTCTCGGCCAGCATCGCCTCCACCCGGTCCATCGCGGCCGGGGCCGTCGACAGCGAGTGAGGCCGGAGCAGCTCCCTGACCCGGTCGGCCGGAGTCACCCCGTCGCGCAACTCCTCCACCGTGAGTCCGGAGCGGACCGACGCCTCCGACAGCTCGCAGCCCCCGGGCGTCATCCAGCCGTCCCGCTCCTTGATCAGCAGCCAGTCGCGCTCGGACTTCTTGATCTTGACCAGGGTCCAGTTGCCCCGGAGTTTGTACCCCCGCAGTTCAAACAGCAGTTTGCCCTTCCGGAACCCCTCGGTCGGATCCTCGACCGGGATCCAGCTGCCCTTGTCCCAGATGATCACCGCCCCCGCGCCGTAGTTCCCCTCGGGGATGATCCCCTCGAACTCGCCGTACTCGATCGGGTGATCCTCGACGTGCACCGCCAGCCGCTTGTCCGCCTGATCGAACGAGGCCCCCTTGGGAACCGCCCACGACATGAGCACCCCCTCGAACTCGAGCCGGAGATCCCAGTGCAGGTGGCTGGCCGCATGCTTGTGCATCAGGTACCGGCGGCCGGCCACGGGTGACGCGCCTCCGGGGGGTTCCGGGGTCTGCTCCAGCGCCCGCTTGGCGCGGTAGCTCTCGAGGGGATCGGGGGGGTCGCCAGTTGCGGTCATGGGGGGCCGGGTCGTATAGTAGTCAG
>CAYINH010000074.1:0-9776 GCA_964364615.1 uncultured Gemmatimonadaceae bacterium | reverse complement strand
CCGGCCACCGCGCCGGCGACTCGTCGCGCTCCCTCGCGGTCGCCATTCGCCAGCAGTCGGCTGTAGACCGGAATGAACGAGGCGGAGAGGGACCCTTCCCCGAGCAGGTTCTGCAGCACATTCGGGAGTCGAAAGGCCGCGAGGAAGGCATCGGCTTCCAGGCCCAGCCCGAGGAAGTGGTTGAGGGCGCGCTGTCGGACGAGGCCGGTGAGTCGGCTGAGCAGGATGCCGCCGGCAACCAGTGGCGCCCCCCAGCGGCCGGTGGTCAGGGGGCCTTCGGGGGTGGCAGGGCGGCACGACTGGGCGACTCTTCAATCAGCCGCTGGAGGAATTGATTCTCCTCCCGCAGCTGTTCGACCGAACGCGTCAGATCGTCCACTTCCGTCTCCAACAGATCCACTTTGCGCGCCAGATCGCCGAGGCCGGGCGGGATGGTTGGATCGGGACCCTGCAGCCGTCCGGCGAGGGCTCGTCCGATGGGGGAGTCCACCACGATGGCAAAGATCGGGATCAGCAGGGCGAGCAGCAGCACGCCGATGAGAGCAGCACCCATGGGGGAGAGTCTAGGAGGGTACCTTGGCGGCGACAAGGGCTTGATGGTACCAATCCCGGATTCGCTGGGCGGCCTCGTCGAGGAACCCTGGCCCATGCCTGGCGAGGAAGGTTGCGACGCCCAAGACCCGTTCCTGCGGCTTGCCGTCGGGCTGGATGGCGGTACGGGCTCGTTCGATCTGGGCCATCTCGATCGACTCCCGCCGCCGGAGGGCGCTCTCCAGCTTCTTCTCGGCCCGTTCCAGGGCCGCGACCCCACGATGCCGGGCGGCATCAATGGATCGCGCGATCGTCGGGTCGATCGCACCACCCGCGTTCACCAGCAGGCCGAAGTCCCTGGCAAACGCTTCCCGCAACCGGGCGACGGCGGCCGGGACGGCGGGGGGAAGCTGAGCCCGCACCACCCGGCGTTCGAGCGCCTGCCCCGGGGCCGCCAATTCCTCCAGGGTGCTCTTGAATTTGTCGAGCACCCGATCAACCCTGCGCTCGATCAGGCATGCCGACCAGCGGGCCACCGGCAGTTGCGGCTCGATCCCGAGTTGACGATAGACCGGTGCGGCCAGCGGGAGATAGCCCAGCTCGCCCGGTCCGGCCAGGTAGGCGACCGTGGGCAGCAGGGCGCGCTCCGCGACCGGTCTGAGCAGCACGTTGGGGGACAGCCGCTGGGGGTCGGAGGCGGCAATGGCTTCGAGGTCGGCCAGGGAGAATCGCTCTCCGCTCCGCCGGGTCCGGAACCCGTTCCCGTCGCGGATCAGCCGGTCCCGGCCCTGCTTCGCTTCGAGGAGCACCAGGGTGCTCCCATCCCCGGTGACCATGTTGACGGGACGGCCGTGACCCGCGAGTTCGGCGGATCGGTCCCCGATCGCCGCCTCGAGGGCATCCGCACCACGCAGCGCGGCCAACAACGTGGGGGCCATGGCGTGGCGCGCATCCGGGCGGGTCGGATCGAAGCAGACGATCCCGAAGGGGCCGAGCAATTCGCGCATCGCACCGGCGTACGCGGCGCCGACCGTGGCTCCCGGGCGGTAGTGCCGGCGGAGCCATTCCATGGTGTGCTGCCGGAAGCCGCCGATTGGATGATCCCGTTCGAATGCTCCGAGCAGCTGGGTGATCTCGGGACCCAGAGGCAGCCGGTACATCGGATCGGCGGGCGCATCCGCCGGCCGATCAGGGAGTGCGCCCGAGATCAGTTGCCCCTCGGGGTTAAGCCACGCGGTGCCCCGCGCCTCGGCGTAATCGTGATCATCCCCGGCCAACCAGAAGACGGGAACCACCGGCCGGTCCCACTGTTGCTCCAGCTCCGCCGCCAGAGCGGCGGCCGAGAGCGCCTTGTACAGGCCGTAGAGCGGCCCGGTGAACAGGCCGGGCTGCTGGCCTGTCGTTACCACGAGGGGGCGCTGACGGAGGAGCCGGGCCCGGTTGGCTTCGGCCCCGGGGCCGGCCAGCAGGGCGGACGCCAGGTCCGGGGAGACCCCGCCCTTGCCGGACGGTGACAGGGCGCCAAGTGGTCCGGTGGGAAGCGGTGTTTCGACAAAACGAAACGGCATGGTGGCTACCGGGAGCGCCGACATCGCATCATGGTCATCCCTTGTGGTACGGTTGTCCGGCCAGAATGGTCCCGGCCCGATACAACTGCTCCAGAACCACCACCCTGGCCAACTGATGGGGCAGCGTCAGCGGGCCCAGGCTCCAGCGCTCCGCGGCTCCTGCCATCAGGGTGGGGTCGAGACCGACGGCCCCACCGATCAGGAAGCAGACGGTGTGTCCTCCATCCCGCCAGCGCGCCAGCCGCTGCGCCACCTGTTCGCTGCTCCAACCCCTGCCCTCCACGTCCAGCGCGATCACCATTGATCCGGCCGGGATGACCGCGCGGAGCCGCTTGCCCTCCTCCCGGCGCTGGGCCACGGCGTTCCCGGCCTGGCCCGCCTCCCGGGTTTCCAACTCCTCCAGGGTCCAGAGCCGCTGGATGCGTCGGGCATATTCATCGGCGGCCTGGCGGTAGTACGGACGCAGACGGCCGACCACCGCCAGGCTGATCCGCATCAATTAGGCGTACAGGCCGCGCAGCCGATGGATCTCGGCGACCCGTTCGATGGCCAGCATGTAGGAGGCCACCCGCATCGACACCTTGTGGCGCTCAGCGACCTCAAGGACCTCCTGAAAGGCCCGCGCCATGATCTGTTCGAGTCGGGTATTCACGGTGGGCTCGTCCCAGAACCAGCCTCCCCGGTTCTGGACCCACTCGAAGTAACTCACCGTCACCCCACCGGCATTGGCCAGAATATCCGGAATGACGAAGACCCCCTTCTCCTCGAGGATCGTGTCGGCGGCGGCGGTGGTCGGCCCATTGGCACCCTCGCAGATGATGCGAGCCCGAACGGCGCCCGCGTTCTTGGAGGTGATGACGCTCTCCAGGGCGGCCGGCACGAGCACTTCACAGTCCACTTCCAGCAGCTGCTCCCCGGGAATGGCTTCTGCCTTGGGATACCCGCTGAGGAACTTGTGCTCCCTGGTCCATGCCAGCAGGTCGGCCACATCCAGGCCCTTGGGGTTGTAGAGCGCGCCGGTATGATCGCTTACCGCGACCACGGTCATGCCCTCCTTCGCCATCAGATCGGCAGAGACCGACCCCACGTTCCCGAAACCCTGCACCGCCACCCGAGCTCCCGCGACCGGAATCCCGAGGTGTCGGAGTGCGGCGCGTGCGGTGATCATGCACCCCCGTCCGGTCGCTTCCCGACGGCCCAGCGAGCCGCCGATCGCGATCGGCTTCCCGGTCACCACCGCGTTGGCGGTATACCGGACGTGCATGGAGTAGGTATCCATGATCCAGGCCATCACCACTTCATTGGTGTTGACGTCGGGGGCCGGCACGTCGGAGTCCGGACCCAGCAGGCTCATGATCCCAGAGGTATACCGCCGGGTGATCCGCTCCAGTTCCGCAGCCGACAGCTGGGAGGGGTCGCAGATGACTCCTCCCTTGGCACCCCCGAAGGGGATGTTGACCACCGCGCACTTCCAGGTCATCCAGGCGGCCAGCGCCGTGACCTCATCGAGGGTGACGTCCGGGCGGAACCTGATCCCGCCCTTCCCCGGGCCGCGCGCGCTGTTGTAGATGACCCGATAGCCGGTGAACACTTCGATCTGACCGGAGTCCCGGGTGATCGGGATCGACACGGCCAGCTGCTTTTCGGGATTCCGAAGGACCTGATACAGACCGGGATCGAGATCGAGGAGCTTGGCCGCGGCATCGAACCGCGACATCATTTCCTCGAACGGATTGTCGAGGTGCCGGAACCGGGTGTCCCTGTCCATCCGGATGACGGCTTGGGCTGAAGTTGGATCGGGGTTCATGACATCCTGTGAAGGGCTGGGGAACGAGTGACGAGTTACCAGCGGCCCAGGGACGCGCCCACAGCGTCCAGAGCTTGAACGATATCGTTGTGCCCGTCTTCCCACACCAAGTCTAACACCGCGACCAGTGGCTCGGGGACGCTGGCGGGCCACCGTCCCTTGAGCTTGACGGCGTCTTTCGCGGTGATGACCAGATAGTCGGACTGGCGGGCGGCTTTGGCGAGCCAGGCCACGTCCTCATCCCGGTATTCGTGGTGGTCCCGCCAGGTCGCCGCCTGGACGGCTGCGCCGGTGGCCTTGGTCTGGCTGATGAAGGCCTCCGGGTCGCCGATTCCCGAGGCAGCGACCACCCGACGATCACGAAGGTCGGAGGCCGGAATCAGCTTCCCCGAGAGCATCCCGCGGTAGTGGGGAACCGCGAGGTGCACCAGGGCCACCGGACCCCGGACCCGGGGGCGCAGCTCGTCGAGCAGCCCCAGGCCCGTCTCCCGGTCGGCCCGCCGACGGGTCACGATCAGGGCATCGGCCCGGCGCAGGGCGCTGACCCCTTCCCGCCAGGGTCCAGCCGGAAGAGGCCACCGGACGGCGCGACTGGTCTCGGCGGAGACGACCACGACGTTCAGGTCCCGCCCCACGTCCAGCCGCTGATAGGCATCATCCAGCACCAGCAGCTGGGCCCCCGCCGCCAAGGCCCGTTCCGCCCCGGCCACCCGGTCCGGATCGGCAATCACCGGAATGCCGGGATGGGTCTCCTGATGGAGCCACACCTCATCCCCACCGCGATAACTTCGCAACAGAATGCCAGGTGTGACGCCCCGCTCGAGGAAGTGCTGGGCCACCCAGGAAGCGATCGGGGTCTTGCCCGACCCCCCCACGGTCAGGTTGCCGATCGCGACCGCGGGAAGCGGAAGCGGCATGGTCCGAAGCCATCCCTGCCGGTAGGCCGCGGCCCGGGCTTGCGTGAGAAGACCGTACAGCCCCGCGGCGGGCAACAGCGCCAGCCGCGACAGTCGCGCGTCCAACCGGCGGCTGGTCCACAGCCAACGGATCAGTCGGTGGTCTTGGCCGCGCCGCGCCATGCGGTTTCCTCCTCCAGGGTGGCGAAGGTGCCTCGGACCCACCGCTCCGCCTCTGCCAGACCCGTTGGGCCGGGAGCGATCGGGACGGTCAGGCTGTATCCGGCCCGGACCCGGGTGCCGGGCATCGGCACCATGAATCGATCCCAGGATGCGAGTCGGCGGCAGTGCCTGGCCGAGGCCACGACCACCTGAACCACCGCCCCGGTCCGCTGAGCGGCCTGGAGGATGGCGGCCTTGAGCACCCGTCGGGGGCCGGCTGGGCCATCGGGGGCCAGTGCGACCGTCCTGCCGGCCTCCAGCGCGCGGACGACCCCTTTCATCGCCTGGACGCCGCCCCTGGTACTCGATCCCGCAATCGGGAGATACCCCAGCCGGCTGGCCGAGAGTGAGAGATAGCGGCCATCGCGGGCCTGACTGACCACCACGGCCACCCCTTCGCCCCGGTGGAGCCAGAGCAGGGGCAGCAGCATCTCATGCCAGAACAGCACCACCCGGGGGCCCGCCACGGCCTGGTAGCGATCATGGTGCAGCCGCTCGGTGCGCCAAGTGAGCCCGAGCAGCCGAAGCAGTCCGGGGGCGACAGCGGCCACGAGTTCGGGAGTGGGTTGCCATCTCATGCCGCCAGCAATTCACTCGCCATCCGAGCCACCCGGGCGGCGGCGCCGGGCGACCCCAGCGCCTGTCGGACTTCAGCGAGATCCGCCCGCTGGGTGGCGGCCTCGGGACCCCCGGGGACGAGGAGCGGCCGCAGCCGGTCGGCCAACGCCCCAGGATGGGCCTCGTCCTGGGTCAGCTCAGGAACGACCATGCGGTTGGCCACGATGTTGACCAGGCTGATCCAGGGGATGGTCTTGACGCGGTGGGCGATCGCGGCGGTGAGTGGATGGACCCGATATCCCACGATCATCGGCAACCCGACGCACGCCCCTTGCAGGGTGGTGGTACCGGACTTGAGGAGTCCAGCATCGGCGGCCGCGAGCAGGGTCCCCCGGTCGCCTTCCCTCAGCTCGATCGGGCCGGGATCGCGGTATTCAAATCCCGGAAGGCTGGCGGCCAGCACCCGGGCGCAGAGACCGTCGGCCAGGAGCCGGAGCGCCGCGTCCCGGAACACTGGCCAGATGCGATGGACCTCCTGAGCCCGACTGCCCGGGAAGAGGGTCAGCACCCGTTCATGGGCCCCGACCCCGAGTCGGGCCCGGGCCACCGCGCGGGAGGGCGGCTGGCAGTCCAGCAGCGGATGGCCCACAAACTCCGCTGGAACGTCGAGCCCCGCGAAGAACGCCTCTTCGAACGGGAGAATGACGGCGAGTCGATCCACGGCGGCCCTGAGCGTCCTGGCTCTCCCGGCCCGCCAGGCCCAGAGCTGGGGCGCGATGTAATAGAGAGTCCGGACCCCGGCCCGTTTCGCCAGCGTGGCCAGCCGAAGATTGAACCCCGGGTAATCGACCAGAATCACCAGATCATAGCGGCCTTGGTGGAGGTCTCGCCCAAGGGTGTGCAGCAGGGCGAGATGGGCCGGGATCTTCCCGAGGGCCTCCCCGAATCCAAGGACGGTATATCGCTCCATCGGGAATCGGATCCGGGCCCCGGCCGCCGCCAGGGCCGGACCGCCGAAGGCCTCGATTTCCACGTCCTGCCGGATGCGACGGAGTTCCCGAACCACCGCGGCGCCATGGGCGTCGCCGCTGGGTTCCCCGGCGGCAATGAGGACTCGGCTTGGGGACGAAGGCATCAGGCCATCAGGGCGGCCGCAGCGGGCTCTGGCGTGGCCCCGATGGCGTCGGTCACCTGAATCGCCAGGGCCAATGCGGCTCGCCCCTCGCGCCCGGTCACCACCGTTTCCTGATCGCCCCGCACGGCATGCGTGAAGGCGGCGAGTTCCAGCCCGAGGGCGTCGGCGGGCGGCGCCTGGAGTGGGACATGCTCGATCAGCTGGTCGAGGCTCTCGGCGATTCCCGGCCTGGCACCCGGTCGCAACTTCATGAAGCTGCCGGTGCCCTTGGCCAGGTCGAGCGAGAAGTAACCATCGGGCTGGAACATCCGGAGTTTCCGGACCCGCTCCCGGGCAATCCGGGACGCGGTGATACTGGCCACGGCCCCATTGGCGAATTCCACCCTGGCGCTGGCGATGTCGAGGTGGGTGGACACCACGGCGACACCCGAGGCCCGGACGTCGGTCACTTCGATCCCGCGCATCAGATGGAGGACCAGGTCGAGGTCGTGAATCATCAGGTCATGGACCACCGCGACGTCGGTCCCGCGCGCCTGAAAGGGGGCGAGCCGGGTGCCCTCGAAGTACCGGATGTCCCGGCAGTGTTCCCGGGCCGCGCGCAGGGCGCGATTGAACCGCTCGATGTGCCCGACCTGCAGCTGCACTCCCCGGGCTTCCGCAGCGGCCACCAACCGGTCCGCCTCTTCGAGTGTGCGCGCCAGCGGCTTCTCGATCAGCACCGGTTTGCCGGCGGCGATCACCCGGAGTCCCACCTGGCAGTGGACGGAGGTCGGGACGGCGATCGTGACGGCGTCGACCCGCGCCAGCAGCTGATCGAGGTCGGTGAACGCTGCGGTCCCGGTCTTGGCCGCCACGGCCTCGGCTCGCTCCCGATTGACGTCACAGACCCCCGCCAACCGGACGCCGTGGAACCCCGCGAGGTGTCTGGCGTGGTGGCGGCCAAGGGATCCCACCCCGACCACCCCGACGGCCAGGGGTGTGGTCATACCGGGACACCTCGTTGCGAGTGGGTCACGAACTCGACCAGCCGGTCGACCTCACCCACGCCCGGGAAATCCTCCCGGACCCGCTCCAGCGCCTGGGTAATGGTGAGTTCGGAATTGAAGAAGAGCCGGTAGGCGCGTTTCAGGGCCCCGATGGTGTCGGGCCCGAATCCGGCCCGCCGCAGTCCGATGCTGTTGAGGCCGAACAGCTCCAGCGGGTTGCCGTTGGCTTTGACGAACGGCGGGACATCCTGGTTGACCCGGCTCAGGCCGCCGATGAATGCGAGCGAACCGATCGACACGAACTGATGAATGGCGCACAGCCCCGAGATGATGGCCCCCTCGTGAATGGTCACGTGGCCCGCGATCTGGGTGGCGTTGGCGATGATGACTCCGTCCCCGACGCGGCAGTCATGCGCCACATGCACGTAGCTCATCAGGAAGGTATTGCGCCCCACCCGGGTGACTCCGGTCGCGGCGGTCCCCCGGTTGATGGTGACGTACTCCCGGATCACGGTCCCATCGCCAACCTCAACCCAGGTTTCCTCCCCCCGATACTTCAGGTCCTGGGGGTCACCACCAACCACCGACCCGCTGCCCACCACCACGCCCTCCCCGATCCGCGCATTCCGCTCCAGGGTGGCCCGACTGGCAACCCGGCTGCCGGCTCCGATCACGACCCGGGGCCCGATCAGGGCAAACGGCTCGACCACCACGTCGGCGGCCAGCTCGGCGGTCGGGTGGATAACGGCGGTGGGGTGAATCCAGTGGGTCACCGGTCCACCACCCTGGCCATCATGTCCGCCTCCGCCACCAGGCGGCCATCAACCCAGGCGGTGCCCCGCATGCGGAAGGTGCGGCCTCGATGCTGCACCATGACCACCTCGCAGCGGAGCTGGTCACCGGGAATGACCGGTCGGCGGAATTTCACATTGTCGAGGGACATGAAGTAGACGACCTTGCTTTCCGGGCGCTCGATCGTCCCCAGCAGCAGGAAGCCCCCGACCTGGGCCATCGCCTCGATGATCAACACGCCCGGCATGATGGGGTGGCCCGGGAAATGCCCCTGGAAGAACGGCTCGTTGATCGTGACGTTCTTGATCCCCACGATCCGGTGGTCACCCTCGATCTCAATGATCCGATCCACCAGCAGCATCGGGTAACGATGCGGGATCACTTCCAGGATCCGTTCGATATCCAGGACCGGGCCGCGACTGGTGGCCATCCGCAGAATGGCGCGCGCCAGCGCCACGTTGCCCCGATGACTCGGTCGGTGGGCGATGACATGCGCCTGAATGCGACCCCCCACCAAGGCCAGGTCGCCCAGGATGTCACCCGTTTTGTGGCGGAGAAATTCGTCCGGCCAGCGCAGTTCGGTGCCGACGACCCCGGTGTCGGACAGGGCGACGGCGTTCTCGGTCGACGCCCCCTGGAGCAGCCCCTGGGCCTGCAGCTCGTCGACCTCGCGGGCAAAACCGAAGGTCCGGGCCGCGGCGATCTCCCGCCGGAACGTCTCCGGTGTCAGATCCCAGCTGCCGGTCTGCCGTCCAATCAGGGGATGGTCCCACTCGATGGTCGTGGTGCAGCGCAGCCCCTGGCCGGGATTGGGCGCCACCACGTACAGGGCATCGCCTTCGACGACCGTAAAGGGTGCGCGGACCTCGAACAGGGCCGGGTCTCCCTCATGCTCGATGACTCCCGCGGATTCGAGCAGGGCGACAAATGGCTCGAACGACCCGTCCACAATCGGCGGCTCCGGGCCGTTGAGCTCCAGGATGATATCGTCGATCGCCAGCGATCCGACCGCCGCGAGGACGTGTTCCACGGTATGAATCGTGTTGTTGCCGTGCCCGATGGCGGTCCGCCGTTCGGTGGCTTCCACCTCATCCACCCGAACCGGGACGACCGGCGTCCCTGGCAGGTCGACCCGTCGAAACCGCACCCCGGAGCCGGGCTCCGCCGGCAGACAGGTCAGGGTGGTCTTCGCGCCGGTGTGGAGTCCGGTGCCCGCGAGAGACACCGACTTCGCGATGGTCTGTCTAGCCATTTCGTTTCCGTTCTTGCACGAGGGCTTCC
>CAYINH010000073.1:7124-9786 GCA_964364615.1 uncultured Gemmatimonadaceae bacterium | reverse complement strand
TCTTCGCCCCTGGCCGAGCCCTCCGCCGAGCGGACGATCGGGTTGACCATCGCCGACCGCCGATCATCCACATCGACCACGGCGATCCGGCGGAGATCGCCCACCTGATTGGCCGCCAGGCCGATCCCGCTGGCGGCGTCCATCGTCTGGTACAGGTCCTCGATGAACTCCCGGACCTCATCATCCACAGCGGTCACCGCGACGCCCGGAACCCTCAGCGCCGGCGAGCCGAGCAGGTGGAGGTCGAACAGGCTCACCGGGCTTACGCTCCCGGGGCCGAGGTCTCGCCGACCCGCACGATCCGGTTGCGCTCCACCACCAGGGAGGCGTCGCCGCTCTCGATGGTGATCCGGTCGTCCTTGAGGTCCTTGACCTTGCCGATGATGCCGCCGGCCGTGGTGATCTCATCGCCCCGCTTGAGGGCGGTGAGCATCTCCTGGTGCTGCTTGCGGGCCTTGCTCTGGGGCCGGATCAGCAACAGATAGAAGACGCCGCCGATGGCGACCATCTGGAACAGCAGGATCGAGAGTCCCCCGGATCCGCCCTCGGGGGTGGCCAGCAGACTGAGGAGCAGGGTGTTCATGCCGTGCCTTTCGGGTGATAGCGCTGGAGCCAGTCGCGGCGCCAGGGGTCAAAGGTCCCATCGAGAATCGCCCGGCGCGCCTGTTCCGCAATCCGGATCAGAAACCGCACGTTGTGGATCGACACCAGCCGGAGCCCGAGCATCTCGTGCGCCATGAACAGATGGCGCAGATAGCCGAGGGGAAACCGGGCACAGGTGGAGCAGTCACAGTCGGGATCGAGTGCGGCCTCCGCGGTCCGGTGGGTGGCCTTCCGGATGTTGACCCGGCCCCCCATCGTCCACGCGCTTCCGTGTCGTCCGTTCCGGGTCGCCGCGACACAGTCGAACAGGTCCACCCCACGGGCGATCCCCTCGACCAGATCCTCAGGGAACCCGACCCCCATAAGATAACGGGGGATTCCCCCCGGCAGGCCCGGTTCCAGGTCCTCCAGGACCCGGTGCATCACCGGCTTGGGCTCTCCCACCGACAGCCCGCCGATTGCAATCCCGCTCCAGGGCCCGCGCTCCAGGGTCCCCGCGAGCGATGCGGCGCGCAGCCCCTGGTGGGTGCCCCCCTGCACGATCGGCCACAGCGTCTGACGGTCCTGGTCTCCCTCGCTCAGGGCCTGGTGCCGCTCGCGGCAGCGCTCCAGCCAGCGAAGGGTCTGTTCCATCCCCTCCCGCGCCAGCCGGGGGTCGGCCTGCCCGGGCACCACATGGTCGAACGCCATCGCCACGTCGGCGCCCAGCGCCCACTGCATCTCCATGGCGGATTCCGGGGTGATGGTGCGGGTGCTCCCGTCGATGTGACTGACGAACTCGACCCCCTCCTCCTCGATCCGACGCAGTCCCTCCAGGGAGAAGACCTGGAACCCGCCGGAGTCGGTCAGCATCGGCTTCGACCAGGTGGTGAATCGGTGCAGGCCTCCCAGGGCGCGCACCACGTCCTCCCCCGGGCGCAGATGGAGGTGGTAGCTGTTTCCCAGAATGATCTGGGCGCCGGCCTGCTCCACCTCCGCCGGATGGAGGCCGCGAACCGTCCCATGGGTTCCCACCGGCATGAAGGCGGGCGTCTCGACCATCCCGTGCGGCAGCCGCAGGGTTCCGGCCCGGGCAGAACCGGCGGTGGCCTCGAGATGGAATTCAAACATGGGGCGGGAAGCTAATCCGGAAGCAGGAGCATCGCGTCCCCGTAGGAGTAGAACCGGTACCGCCCGGCGACCGCATGCTGATAGGCGGCCTGGATCCGCCCGGTGCCCGCGAAGGCGCTCACCAGCATGAGCAGGGTGCTCCGGGGCAGGTGGAAGTTGGTGATCAACCGGTCCACCACCTTGAACCGGTAGCCCGGGGTGATGAAGAGCCGGGTCTCGCCCGGCCCCGACTGCAGTCTCCCCTTGGGATCCACCGCCGATTCCAGCGCCCGGACCACCGTGGTTCCGACCGCCCAGACGGCTCCCCCCGCCACTTTGACCTCCTTGACGGCCTGCACCAGAGCCTCGGGCACCTCGAAGCGCTCGGCGTGCATCGGGTGCTCCGCCAGATTGTCGACCTCGACCGGCTTGAAGGTGCCGGGGCCCACCTCGAGGTCGAGCATCCCCAGCCGCACCCCGGCGGTGTGCAGCGTGGCAAGCAGGGATGGCGTGAAGTGGAGGCCCGCCGTCGGGGCGGCGACGCTCCCCTCCCGGTCGGCATAGATCGTCTGGTAGCGGTCGTCATCGAGGTGGTCGGGAGCGCGGTCGATGTACGGCGGCAGCGGCAGCCGGCCGAACTGCCGGATCGCCTCCTCGGCGCTGGCACCGCGGAAGCGGACCAGCCGGTTGCCATCGTCCAGCACCTGGACCGTCTCGATGGCCACCTCGGGTCCGATCCCGATCCGCTTCCCTGGCTGGAGTGCGCTGCCCGGTCGGCCAAGGGCCACCCACCGGTCCCCCTGCCCGGGGTGGATCAGCAGCACTTCGGCGGGGGCACCGGAAGGCCGGGTGCCGAGGAACCTGGCGTGACGGACCCGGGAGGAATTGACCACCAGCAGGTCCCCCGGAGCGACGAACGCGGGCAGGTCGGTGAATCGATGGTCCTCAAGCGGGCGGTCGGCGCCGGCGC
>CAYINH010000073.1:0-7114 GCA_964364615.1 uncultured Gemmatimonadaceae bacterium | reverse complement strand
ACCACCAGGAGCCGGCTTCCGCCCCGCTCCGGGCTCGGACGCTGGGCGATCAGCTCGGGAGGGAGCTGATAGTCAAACTCGGCAAGGGAGAGTCCGCGGCGGTGGGGCACACCGGGAAAATAGCGACCGACCCCTCAATGGCGCCCCACCGTCGTTGACCACCGCCCCGGCTACGGGAGCCGTGCCAGAACCTGTTCCGCCAGCGCACTGATCGCCGCCCGGTCCGCCACCGGGACTTTCCGGAGCGCCGCGACCAGGGCAGCATTGACCTCCGTCACCGCTTCGGTGCGTTGCTCGGGGCGAGTGGGCTTGTCCCCGGCATTCAGCCTTTCGAGCAGGTGTCGGAGCGCGAAGGTCGTTGCGCTCGAGGTCCAAGGGCCGGGGGCGAACCGGACGGCCTGGACCAGGTCGTCGTAGACCATCGGGCTGTTGACCGGCCGGGAGACCTGGCTCTTCAGGGCGACCAGGGTGGCGTGCCGCGACAGGCCGAGATTCAGGAACCCCCCGCCGGTGTAGACGCTCGGATGGCGGGACGGGTCAAAGCTCCAGCCGAGAAACATCCAGCTGGCCCAGTTGAGGGTGGCCGCTGCCACCGTCTGGGAGGGATCGGTGCGGGACCTCCGGGCCGCGTTGCCCACATCCCACCAGATGTCGTGGATGTCCGCACCGAGGGACTGCTCCATCCCGTAGCGCAGCATGTGCTGCCCCACCAGGCTTGACGTCCAGCGGCGGATTTCAAAGCACTCTACATAGCGCACCCGGGCGGGTTCCTCGAATAGACAGGGGGCGTCCGGGTTGGAGGGAGTCCGATCGATCACCCGCAGCGTGGTGACCGCCCGGAGCAGATTGTCCCTGGTGGGAGCGGCCCGATACCCGGCCAGGGCCGCAGTGGCCGCGGCTCCGCTGAACTGGAGCACATGGTCGGGTAGGGGGGTGTCGGGCATCCAGTCGAGGTTGCCGGCCTCGTCCGACCAGATCGGCAGGGGCACCGCGATCCGGACCTGGCGAGGATCAATGGCCCGGAGGCCGGCGGTCGTGAGTTCGGCGGGCCAGGCATCGCGGCCGAAGAGCGCCATCGTGAATTCCAGATCGCTGGCCAGCGGGGCGTTTCCCGGTTGGAAGAGCCGGGTCTTCTCCGAAACCTGGGGGGTGTTGAGTCGGCGGATGTGGGCCACGATGGCGAGCGCCGTGGCGGTATCCACGTGGGCTACTGCCCGGCGGATGATGGTCGTGTCCATGAACCCGAAGACGGCGAGATCGAACCCGTCCCTGGACGCATGGCAGCTGGCGCACTCCCGCTCGAAGGCGAGCAACCCTGACACCGGGTCGGGAGCCGGTTCCATCGGCCCGCTCGGGGCCTCGGCCCCACAGCCGGCCAGCAGAATCGAGATCATGGCAATACGAGTGATACGGGTCATGGAGTTACCCTCGAGACGGGTGGTCCGGGCCCGGTCCAGCACCCGGAATCGTTATCACGGTCCAGGGAGGCAGACGGTCAGGCTGGCAGGGTGTTAATCTTTCTCCCCATGTCCCTTCTCCGGTCACCCCCTGGCGCCACCAGACTGATGGCCACAATGGTCGCGGTGGCCATTGGCTGTGCCGGATCCGCGCCCTCGCGGGCGCCGGCTGCGGTCAGGGTGACCATCACCACGGAGATCGGGCTCATCGTGGCCGAACTGTACCCTGATCGGGCCCCGGAGACCGTTGCCAACTTTCTCCGCTATGTGGACACCCTGGCCTACGATGGCGGGTCGTTCTTCCGGACCGTGCGCGAAGACAACCAGCCGGAAGACCAGGTCCGGATCGCAGTTGTTCAGGCGGCAGCGGATTCGGGTCGGAACAGCGACTTCCCTCCCATTGCGATCGAAACCACCGCGCTCACCGGACTCCGTCACCTCGACGGCACCCTCTCGATGGCTCGGAATGATCCCCATTCGGCCCGCGCGTCCTTCTTCATCTGCCTGGGAGACCAGCCGGAACTCGACTTTGGCGGCCGACGCAATCCGGATGGGCAGGGCTTCGCCGCCTTCGGCCGGGTGGTGGAGGGGATGGAGGTGCTGCGCCGGATCCAGGCGAGCCCGGCAACGGGTCAGGCCCTGACCCCACCGATCGCGATTCTCCGCATCGAACGGTCAACGGCTCCTGCCGAGCCAGCGGCCGGACCGCGATGACCCGGCCTTCTGAGGCGTCCGACGAAGAGCCCTCCCGTCGGACCTCGAGGCTCAGGTGTCGAAGATGGTGGGTTGGGTGCCCTGCGCCGGCGTCATCCCGAGCCGACGGTAGGCCTGGGGTGTGGCGACCCGGCCCCGGGGAGTCCGGTCGAGATAACCCTGCTGGAGCAGGTAGGGTTCGTACACTTCTTCCAGCGTTCCGGGATCCTCACTGACCGCCGCCGCCAGGGTCCCGAGGCCCACCGGGCCGCCACCGAATTTCTCGATGATGGTGGCCAGGATCCGGGTATCCATGTCATCCAGCCCGAACTCGTCGACGTTCAGCCGGGCGAGCGCATCGGCCGCCACCGACGGGGTGATCGCGCCGTTGGCCCGGACCTGGGCATAGTCCCGGACCCGCCGCAGCAGCCGGTTGGCCACCCGCGGTGTCCCGCGGCTCCGACGGGCGATCTCCATCGCGCCTGCTGCATCGATCGGCACCCGGAGAATGCCGGCCGACCGGGTGACGATCCGGGACAGGTCCTCGGGCGGGTAGAAGTTGAGTCGCTCGATCAGCCCGAATCGGGCCCGCATCGGCGGCGTCAGTTGGCCGTATCGGGTGGTCGCCCCGACCAGGGTGAACCGCTCCAGGCTCATCGGAATGGTCTGCGCGTTGGGTCCCTCCGCGATTCGGACATCCACCCGGAAGTCCTCCATCGCCGGATAGAGGAACTCCTCCAGGACCGGGCGCAGCCGGTGGATCTCATCGATGAACAGGATGTCGCCGGGACCCAGGCCGGTCAGCAGTCCGACCAGGTCACCCGGCTTCTCCAGCACCGGGCCCGAGCTGGTCCGGCACTGGACGCCCATCTCCCGGGCCATCAGCATCGCGAGCGTGGTCTTGCCGAGCCCGGGGGGACCGAAGAACAGGGTGTGGTCGAGTTGCTCGCCGCGGGCCCGGGCGGCGTCGATGGCGATCTGCAGCGAGGCCCGCACCTGCTCCTGGCCCACGAACTCGTCCAGCCGCGACGGGCGGAGTGCGCTTTCGGCGCTGCCCTCCTCGGGCAGGGCGTCAGGAGTGGTGACCTCGACCCGTGTCATCAGCGGGTGTCAGGCGGCCCGGGAAGCCCAACGCACGGGGCGGGACTCCGGGGTGATGACGTGCCGCCGGTGACACGAATAGCAGCGGTCCCTGGCCTCCCGGGCTTTCGGTTCCACCAGCCTGCGGTTGGTACTGCCACACCTGGTGCACTGCCACTCGGCGGTGATGGCCGGCCGGCGTGGAATGACGGTCATGCAGGGCCTCCCTTTTGGCCGGTCAGTTTCTGGAGCGCCGATCGGACCAGGGCGGCGGTATCCCCGCCTGGATCGTGCTCCAGCGAAGAGCGGACAGCGTCTTCAGCGGCCGGCGACGAATAGCCGAGCGCTTCCAGCGCCCGAACAGCCGCGGAGCCTCCCCGACTGGGCGCCGGAATGGAATCTAGCGGCATCTCGCTGAAGCGGTCTTGCAGTTCCAGGACCAGCCGCTCGGCCTTCTTTCGTCCGATCCCGCTCACCGTGCTGAGGGCCACGAAGTCCTTCTCCCGGATCGCTCGGACCGTGCGCGCCGGGCCCAGTGCCGAGAGCAGGGCGATCGAGAGGCGGGGGCCGAACCCGCTCGCCCCCAGCAGTCGCTGGAAGATGGTCCGTTCCGACCCGCTGTCGAATCCGAAGAGGAGCCAGCCATCCTCCCGGACCACCAGCTCGGTCTGGAGGGTGACCCGGCTGCCCACGGCCGGGAGTCGTTCAAACACGCCGAGCGGGACCACCATGGCATACCCGACCCCTCCGCTGGTCTCCACCACCACCACTTCAGGGGATTTTTCCGCCAGCACGCCGGTCAGTGAGGCGATCATGAGGCGGTCCGCCGTCCTTTGCGGGCGCCACCCATCAGGAGGTGGGTGAGCGCGACGGCCACCCCGTCCGCCGCATCCGCCGGGGTCGGGGCGCTCTTGAGCTTGAGCAATCGAGCCACCATGTAACCGATCTGCGGCTTGACGGCCGCGCCCCGTCCCACCACGGCCTTCTTGATCTGGGCGGGGGAGTACTCCATCACCGGCAGGCCGTGCTGAGCCCCGGCCAGAAGGACCACGCCGCGGGCGTGGCCCAGGACCACCGTGGTGCGGACGTTGGTGGCGTAGAAGATCCCTTCCACCGCCATGACATCCGGCGCCAGACGTTCCAGCACCTCCGACAGGCCGTCATAGATATGCTGGAGTCGCATCGGCAACGGATCGACCGCGCGAGTTCGCACCACCCCGCACTCGATGAGCCGTCCGAACCCGACGGTGGCTGAATCGACCACCCCGTAACCGGTGACCGCTGTGCCGGGATCGACCCCGAGGACCCGCAAACGGGCCGCCGGTCAGGCCTCCGCCTCGGCCAGCGTGGCGGCGTCGATGTCGAAGTTGGAGAAGACCTTGCTGACGTCATCGAGGTCTTCGAGGGCACTGATCAGTTTGAGCAGCCGGGAGGCGTCCTCCCCCTCGACTTTGACTGTGTTCCGGGGCAGCATCGCCAGCTCGGCCGACTCAATGTCAAACCCGGCTCTGCGGAGGCCATCCTGAACCGCGTGGAGCGAGGTCGGGTCGACGGTGACCACGAACTGGTCCCCATCCCGGGCAAAATCCTCCGCCCCGGCCTCCAGGGCAGCCTCCATGGCGCGGTCCTCCCCGTACCTGGTGGCATCCAGGGTCAGCAGGCCCCTGCGATCGAACATCCACCCCACCGAGTTGGTGGCCCCCAGGTTCCCGCCGTTGCGGCTGAAGGCGTGGCGGATCTCGGCCACCGTCCGGTTGGCATTGTCGGTGGTCACCTCGATGAAGAGCGCGGTGCCGCCGGGCCCGTAACCCTCGTAGGTCAGTTCTTGGTAGATCGCCCCCTCGAGTTCGCCGGTGCCCTTCTTGACGGCGCGATCGATGTTGTCATTGGGCATGTTGACGGCGCGGGCCGCGTCGATCGCAGTTCGCAGGCGTGGATTGCCGTCGGGGTCTCCCCCCCCGGCCCGGGCGGCCACGGTGATTTCCCGGATCACCTTCGTCCAGGCCGAGGCCCGACGGGAATCCGTCACCGCTTTCTTGCGCTTGATCTGGGTCCATTTGGAATGGCCCGCCATCGGTCCCGCCTTGTCTGGTGCTCTGTGGGCGGAAACTAGTGCTGGCGGGGGGTTGCGGCAACGCGATCGGCGGTCGGCTTGAGCGCCTCCTGCAGGGCCGCAGCGGCCTCCTGGCCGAGCCCTTCACGCACCGGCGCCACCAGCTCGGTCAGGGCCCGCGATGCATTGTCGGACGATCCGTCCCGAAGGACCTGAAGGGCACTGGCCAGGGCGCGCCGCACCGGGGTCGGCATCGTGAGACTGGTGAGTCGCTGCTCCAGTGCCTGAACCCGACGCCGATGGGCGCGCTCGACCGGCGGCGAATCCTCCAGCAGGTCGAGCGCGACCCGGAGCACCAGCCAGACGGCGTAGGCCCCCTCCCGCTTCGGCCCCCGGGCCGCGCCCTCGAGCACGGCCAGCATGCGGAGCTCGGCCTCGGCGGGGCCGGTCACTGCGGGAGCCTTCGAAGGGCATCGGCCACCTCGTCCGGCAGGATGTCCACCAGGCAGCGGTGGTGGCCCAGCGGGCACTGCTCCCCACCATGCGCACTGCATGGCCGGCAGTCGAGTTGGCGTTCGAGGATGGTGGCCCGGGCCCGATACGGGGTGAAGCCGAACTGGGCCACGGTCGGTCCGAGCAGCACGACGGCCGGGGTCCCGACCGCGGTGGCCAGGTGCATCAGCCCGGTGTCGCCGACCGCGACGCCGCGCGACCGCTTGAGCAGCGCCGCGGTGCCCTGGAGGTCGAACAGGCCGGCTGCGCTCACGGTCCGGGCTCCGCCGGCGTCGGCCAGGCGGCGGCCGATCGCCTCCTCCTGGCGGCCACCCAGCACCACGACGTCCCGGCCGGTGGCAACCAGCGTGGTGACCAGCTGATGCCAGTACTCCTCCGGCCACCGCTTGGTGGCGTGCGCTGCCCCGGGCACGACCGCCACCAGGGTGCGATCCAGTCCGAGGCCCGCCTCCCGGAGGAACTGATCGGCGGCCCGAAGGGCGTCGTTGTGGAAGAAGATCTCCGCCGGCTTGTCGTCGGGAACGACCTCCAGGCCCCGGGCCGCGTCAAAGTACCGTTCGACCACATGGCGGCGATCCCGGTAGACGTCCCGCTTCCGCTTGATCAGGGTCGTCCGGGCGCGCCGGTGTTTGGGATAGCTGCCCCAGACCCCGCCCAGCCGGAACCGGATCCACCGCGAGCGCAGGCTGCCGTGCAGATCCAGCCGATGAGTCCACCTCGTGGTCCGGAGTTTGGCGATCAGGTCCGCCAGCGGTTCCCGGCCGTCCCAGGTCACCAGCTCGTCGACCCGGGGGTTCTGGACGAAGAGCGAGGCGTACTCTGCCCGCGTCACCAGGGTGACGTGAGCCCGCGGGTGGCGCTGCCGGATCGAGCGGAGCAGCGGGGTGATGAGGATGAGGTCGCCCAGGGAGCTGAAGCGCACCACCAGGATGCGCGGGGCGTCGGGGGTCTCGGGCGGCACGGTGGCAATGTACCCGGCGGGCGGGTCGCCGCCAACGCGTTGCCCTGTCGGAACCCGGCCCCTACCTTGCTGGCGTGACGACTGACCGGCGGCTGGTGGCCCTGCTTCAACCCTACCCGGGGTGGTTTGCGCTGGGGATTGGCGCCGCCGCCGTGGCCTCGGTCCTGGACGGCGCGACGATCGTCGTGCTGGTGCCCTTCCTCAAGCATCTCTTCGGCACCGCGGGTGCCCTCGGTGCCCCGGGCACCCCACTCGAACGCCTCCCCGATCAGCTGCTGGGGCCGGTGCTGGCTGGGACCTCATCCGGAGTGGCCGCGCTCCGGATCATGGGTCTCCTGGGCGGCGCCCTGATGCTCA
>CAYINH010000072.1:0-9876 GCA_964364615.1 uncultured Gemmatimonadaceae bacterium | reverse complement strand
TGGCGCCGTGTCCTCGGCCACCGGCGCGATCATGGCGTTCGCCACCACCTATGCCATCGGCCACTCGGCCGAGGTGTACTACCGCCAGGGTCGGAAACTTGACTCCGGTGATCTCCGAAAGCTGTTCGCGCGGTTCCAGGAGGAGGCCAAGACGATGTACCCGCGGGTGGAGGGCGAGATCCGGACCATGGCCGCCGGGCTCGACGCCGAGGCCCTGTTGCAGAAGGTCAAGTCGCTGGCCTGAGCTGACCTCCCGAGCCCATCGGGCGGGCTAGAACGAGGGCTCCGCCTGGTGCCGTGGGTCGTCGAGGAGGAGAGCCGGGAGTTCGGCGCCCTCGGCCGTCTCGGGCTCGCCCTCGGGGACAATCAGCAGCGCATTGGCCCGAATCATCGAAGTCAGGATCCCCGACCCCTGGGGGCCGGTCAGCCTGGCCACCAGCCCACCGGGCGTCTCGTCGACCACCGCTCTGAGGAAATGCTGCAGCTTGGGGTTGACCCGGACCATTTCCGCGGTCCGCACCCGCACCGTTCGTCGGAACGGCAGCCGGTGACCCATCATGGTCCGGATCGCGGGGCGGACGAAGAGCTCGAAGGTGACCATGGTGCTCACCGGGTTGCCGGGCAGTCCGATCCAGGGCACCCCGCGCACCAGTCCGAACCCGACGGGCGCGCCGGGCCGCATCCGGAGTCGCCAGAACCGGATCTCCCCCGCCTCCTCGATCGCCCCCCGCAGATGGTCATGCTCGCCGACGCTGATCCCGGCGGTCGTGACCAGCAGGTCGCAGTCTGCCGCGCGGAGTAGGTGCTCTCGGACACTCGCCGGGGTGTCGGCGGCAATGCCGAGGCTGACCGGTACCCCGCCGGCCTCGCGCACCAGCGCGATCAGGGTGTGGCTGTTGGAGCTGGCAATCTTTCGGCCCGACAGGATCTCGTCGGGCTGGTCCAGGTCCACGATTTCGTCGCCACTGGCGAGGATGGCGACTCGAGGCCGCCGGTACACCACCGGGTGACTGACGGCGACGGAGGCCAGGGCTCCCAGCTCGGCGGGGCCGAGCAGGGCCCCGTCCTCCAGCAGCAGTGCGCCCTGCCGGATGTCCTCGCCGGCCTGCCTGATGTTGGTGCCCAGATCCCGATCCGATCGGATGACCACGCGTTCGCGTCCCAGATCGGTGTCCTCCTGCCGGATGACCGTGTCCGCACCGGGAGGGAGCGGGGCGCCGGTGAAGATCCGGGACGCCTGACCCGGCTCCAGCCGATGGACCGGGAAATGGCCCGCCGGAATCTGCTCCACGACTTCCAGCGTTCGGGGGCTCTCCGGATTGGCTCCGCGGACGTCCTCCCCGCGGACGGCGTAACCGTCCATCGCGGAGTTGGTGTGCGCGGGGATATCGATCGGGCTGGTGACCGACTCGGCGAGGACTGATCCCGCCGCGTCGTCGAGCGGCATCCGGAGCGGCGGTTGCCGGTGGATGTCCGCCTGGATTCTGCGGGCCGCTTCCGCGGCCGAGAGTGGGCCTATGGCTCCACCAGCAGGCCGTGCTCCCAGGCGAGCATGGAGATCACGGGCAGCCACATCGTGTCCTGGAACCGAACGATGCGGCAGGGGGCGGTGAGGGCCAGGTCGTCGGTGACCACCCCGAGCCAGGGCCCGGCGCCGGGAGCAGGCACGGTGTAGTAGGGCGGTTCCTGGCTCACTTCCCGCCGCACCACCTCCACCCGGGGCAGGATGGAGCCGCGAAAGCCCTCGCACAGCACGAGGTCCAACCCGGCCATGTATCGGGTGGCGAGGGCGACCGGGTCATGATTCTCGCTGGTCCGCTCGAAGGTGACCCGCAGGTCCGGCGAGGCGACCATGCTCCGCTCCGCCATGCCCTGATGGAAATGCCGGAAGCTGTCGGTGCCTTCGGCATCCACCAGCGCGGGATGGGAGGCGTGCTTGATGGTCCCGACCCGCTTGCCCTGTCGCTTGAATTCGCGGGCGAGCGCGACCATCAGGGTGGTCTTGCCTGAGCCTTTGCGACCGATGATGGAGAAGAGACGCATGGTCACACGAGTCCTTGAGCCCTGGTCAGGTCGGCGGCGGTGTTGACGTTGAAGAAGAGCCGGTCGGGATCCCCGTACCGTCGCACGGTGGTCTCCCTCAGAATACCCACCCCGACATGGCGATGGAAGCCGATGGCGCGGAGGTCGTTCTCTGCCACCGATCGTTCGATCGCCCCGGCGCAGGCCGGTCCATAGATGGCACAGAGCGGCTCCACCCCCCTGGGTCCGCCACTCTCCGGGAGGCAGAGATCCACCATCTCCAGGCTGTCGGCCAGGGCGCGCACCAGTCCGGCTGACACGAACGGCATGTCCCACGCGACGCAGACCACCGGGGCCGGGGTTTCGATCACCGCAGTGTAGATCCCGCCCAGCGCTCCCAACCCGGGTCGGGTGTCGCTGACCACTCGAAGGCCGGGCGCCCACTCGGCCGCCTCGGGGTGATTGGCCACCAGCAGCGGGGGCTCACCCAGTCCCTCCGTCAGGGCCTCGATCACCCGGTCGAGGATCCGCCGGCCGCCGACCGATTCCAGCCCCTTGGGCCGTCCCTCGAAGCGGGTGGACCCTCCGCCGGCCAGCACCGCGCCGCGAATGATCACCGGGCTCCGTGGTGCCGGGGCGTGCCGCTCACCGCCCGGCCGACCAGGACCATCCCGGACCGCCGGGCAATCTCCACCGCCAGGGTGCTGGGGACCGAGGGGGTGGCCACCCAGGCCACTCCGGCGCGGGTCGCCTTGAAGGCCAGCTCGGCCGAAATCCGACCTGTGACCATCAGGCCCAGACCGCGGGTGGAACGACGGGCCAGGGTCGCCATCCCGATCACCTTGTCCACCGCGTTGTGGCGGCCGATGTCCTCGGCGTGGGCCAGCAGCGAGGTACAGTCGGTCAGGGCCGCGGCGTGGATCCCGCCGGTCTCCCGATAGCGGTCCCCCCTGGCAAACAGATCCTTGAACAACCGGCGCAGGGTCTCCGCCGGTGGGGGGGAACCCCGAAGTGGCTCGGCCCGGGTCGTGGCAGGATCGGCGAGGAAAGTGGAGACGGCCCCGCAGCCGGAGGCAAGCACCGGGCGTCGGGCCTCGGCGTGGACCGCGGCGACCCGCTCTTCCGGAATGGTGGCCCAGAAGCCCAGGTCGGTGGCACAGGGGCGGAGCCGGACTTCATCCACCGAGGCGATGTATCCCTCCCCGGCCAGCCACCCGACCGCCAGTTCCTCCAGCAGATCCGGAGTGCACATCCAGGTGACTGCCGGGAGGCCGTTGACCTCGAGCCAGACGGGGACCTCCTCGACAATGGCCTCGTCGGACATCCGCCCACCCCGCTTGGCGGGGCGAACCGGGTCAGCTGGTTCCGGTACAGTCGGCATGGAGAGAGGCGTCCTCGGCGATCCTGACCCGCTCCAACCGGAGTCCCTCGGGGAGCTGATCCGCCAGTTGCTGATAGATCCAGACCGCGAGCGCTTCGCAGGTGGCGATCCGACTCTGGTCGGCGAAGACCGGGACGACCTTGTTCAGGTCCTGCTCATCGAGCCGGCCCACCACCAGTTCGGCAAGCAGCCGGTCGAGCTCCCCCAGGTCGAGCAGCATCCCGCTCTCGGGGTCGGGCCCGCCGATCGTCACCCCGCAGGTGTAGTCATGGGTATGGCTGTCCGCAGTGCCGCCGAACTTCCGTCGATTCTGAAACTCGCTCAGCCGCGGGTCATGGAGCCGATGCGAGGCGCGAAAGCCGACGGTCCGGGTGAGCGAAACAGACACGGTCAGAAGGGAAGCGAGAAGGACCATCCCAGGCCAGCCCGGAGCCAGGGGGTGACCACCCACTCGCCCAGGATGCCATCGGGAAGGACCGGCGGGCTCCCCGGGGAAGTGGCTGGGGGCAGCCGGTAGGAGTTCGGGTACTTGATCTGCCAGAACTGGAACCTGGCGTCCAGCTGAAGGTGCAGCCGATCGGCCAGGAAGTACCGGGTCCCCACCATCGGGGCGAGGTAGATCTTGGTGCCCATCTTGAATCCGGTCTGATCCTCCGGCACCGCCTCGGAAAAGGCCAGGCCGAACGAGGTGCCGAGGAATGGGGCCAGCCCGTGCCAGGTCTTCCCGCCGGTCAGGTTGAACTGGATGGCGACGTCGGTCCACAGCACCCCCTGACTGACCGGTCCCGAAATCCGGGTCTCCGGGGGTTTGCTGGGATCCTGCACCAGCCGGTCCAGTTTTCCGTAGAGGATCCCCAGACCGATCTGGAGTGGTCGGTTGGCGAGGAGATTGAACTGGGCGCCGTAGGTGTACCCGGCGTGGGGGCCGACCCCGACCTTGCCGCCTCCGCCCCGAAACTGACCGGCGGTGAAGACCAGGTAGGTGGAGCGCGGGATGTCCCGATAGGGAGATGACTCGGGGTTGTGCCCCACCTGGGCGGCCAGCGGGGCCGTCGCGGTGGCCAGGAACAGGGTGGCGATCAGGATGCGAGGCATACGATCCATCATGAGAGGAGCGAGCGCCCGGTCATTTCGCCGGGCTGCTCGAGGTGGAGGAGTTGGAGAATGGTCGGGGCGACATCGCACAGGGCGCCGCCCGTCCGGAGGGCGGTGTGACCGGTGCCCAAAGCCACCAGCGGAACCGGGTTGGTGGTATGGGCGGTGTGGGGGCCGCCAGTCGCGGGGTCGATCATCATTTCACAGTTGCCGTGGTCCGAGGTGACCAGCAGCCGGGTGCCGGAGCGCTCCCCTGAGCGGGCGATCCGATCGAGGCAGCCGTCCAGGGTCTCCACCGCCCGGATCACCGCCGGCAGCACTCCGGTGTGCCCGACCATGTCGGCATTGGCAAAGTTGCAGAGCAGGAAATCGTGGTCCCCTCGTTCCAGGGCTCCACAAAACCCATCGGTGATCCCGGCCGCGCTCATCTCCGGCATCAGATCGTAGGTGGCCACCTTGGGGGACGGCACCAGCACCCGCTCCTCGCCAGCGAAGGGGGGTTCCACCCCGCCGTTGAAGAAGTAGGTGACGTGGGGGTACTTCTCGGTTTCGGCGGTCCGGAACTGGGTCCGGCCCCGGTCGGCGAGCACCTCGGCCAGAATCCGGGCCAGGCTGAACGGCGCGAAGGCCACGGGCAGGGGAAACCGCTGATCGTACTGGGTCATGGTGACCGCCCGGGTGGGCGTCCGTACCCCGGTATCGAAGCCGTCGAACCCCGCCACCGACAGCGGGGCCACAATCTGTCGCATCCGGTCGGACCGGAAGTTGAAAAAGAAAATGCCATCGCCGTCCCGGATGGGGGCCACCGGTTGTCCCCCCTCCTGGATCACGATCGGAGGGACGAACTCGTCGGTCTTCCCAGCTGCGTAGGCCGCCTCGACCGCGGCCAGGGGATCCGCTGCGGGGCGTCCCTGGCCCTGGACGATCGCCTGGTACGCCAACTGGGTCCGATCCCATCGGCGGTCCCGGTCCATCCCGTAATAGCGCCCAGTCAGCGAGGCGATTCGCGCCTTCGGTCCCGCCATCCGGTCAAGCTCGGCCACCAGGGTCCGGACCACCTGACGGCCCGAGGTGGGTGGGGAATCGCGGCCGTCCAGGAATCCGTGCACCGCCATCCTCGGCACCCTGTGTCGAAGTCCCGCCCCGACCGCGCCCAGCAGGTGCCGGTCGAGCGCGTGCACCCCGCCAGACCCCAGGAGGCCGATGAGATGGAGCGTTCCGCCCGTGGAACGGAGGTATTCGCAGAGCTCGACCACTGGGGCAAGGGTCTCGAAGGAGTGATCGTCGATGCTGCGGGAGATCCGGACCAGATCCTGGGGAACCACCCGACCCGCGCCCAGGTTGAGGTGGCCAACCTCGCTGTTGCCCATCTGACCCTGGGGCAGGCCGACGACGAGTCCGCTGGCGTCGAGCAGGGTCCGCGGGCTGCCGTTCCAGAGGCCGTGCCAGGTCGGTGTATGGCCCAGTTCGATGGCGTTTCCCTCTCGCTCGGGCCGATGACCCCAGCCGTCCAGCACTACCAGGGCCACGGGGGGGTGGCGGCCGGAACTGTTTGACATGCCTCTCCACAGTTTCTACAATGCCGGTCGGTGAGAATCGCGTCGCAATCTAGTCCCGCCCGAGGCCGGCTACCAACCGTTGTCCTTGTCCTGC
This sequence comes from uncultured Gemmatimonadaceae bacterium, assembly GCA_964364615.1. Lineage (GTDB taxonomy): Bacteria > Gemmatimonadota > Gemmatimonadetes > Gemmatimonadales > GWC2-71-9 > SZUA-320. Next base: position 3,725 of record CAYINH010000072.1, on the reverse strand, counting down.
TTGCGGTTGCCACACCGCTGTTGGGGCAGTCACGGGCCCGGATCGAGCGGACCACCTCCTTCCATGCCACCGCCGACGGCACCCGCCTCGGGGAGATCCGAGCCGGTCAGCAGGCCGTCCTGGGACCCCGCCAGGGGAACTGGCGGCAGATCGTCTTCGAGACCTGGATCTTCTCCGCCTCGATCGATCCGGTTCGGGAAGCCGGTTTCACTCATCGAGTGAGCCAGGCCAACGGAGAGAACCTCCGGGCGTCGCCCGACGGGGCCCTGACCGGACGGGCGCTGGAGGGGGTGTTCTGGACCCGGATCCGCTCCCAGGGGGGCTGGTCCCGGGTTCGCCGGGAGGTCTGGATCTCCAATGCGGCCCTGGCGCAGGCCGCGCCAGCCCAGCGCCCGGTCGCGTCGACTGAAGTGCCGCCGACCCCGGCCCCCCAACCGGCTGCCCCGCCGGCGCCTCCGGTTGAGCGGGTCATCGTCCGGACCGGGGCGGTGCTCTCGACCGGGCCGGGGATGGACGAGGTCGGCAAACTCCCGGAGCCGATGGCCGCGGAGGTCATCCAGCGCACCGGGGGCTGGGTCAGGATCCGGACCGAGACCTGGGTCCGGGAAGCCGACGTCAGCCCGGCGCCAGCCGACAGCGGCCAGCTGACCCTCTCCCAGTTGATCGAGACGCCCGACAAGTACCTCGGGGTCAGAGTGACCTGGCGGCTGCAGTACATCTCCAGCCACGTGGCCGACGAACTCCGGCCCGAATTGCCGGCGGGGGAGCCCTACCTCCTCACCCGGGGCCCGCTCCCCGAAGCGGGGTTCGTCTATCTCTCGTTGACCAAGGCCCAGGCGGAGCGATTCCGGTCGCTCCAGCCGCTGGAGGAGATTGTGGTTCGGGCCACCATTCTGGCTGCGCGGACCCGCTATCTTCCGATCCCGGTATTGCGGTTCGAGGCGACGCCATGAACGAGGGGCTGCGGGACCGGATCCTCCGTCGGCTGGAGGACCTTCCGGATGAGCGGGTCTACCAGGTGCTCGACTATCTCGAGTTCCTGGAGAGTCGGTACGCGGCCCGGTCCCGGGGTGGCGGGATCTTCAGCAAGATCACCGAAACGGCGGAGGACACCATGCGGGCCGCCGGGGTGCCGCTCCGGGCCATCACCGGCACCATGGGGCTGGTCGACAGCGCCGGGAAGGTGATGCGCGGCGTGGCGGCGGCCGCCCAGTCGGTGGTGGACGAGGCGGTCAAGGCGGCCAGCCCGACGGCGCCCCCCAGCCTGGGGGAACCGGGCACCAAACCCGGCGAACGACCGGACCCGGCTTGAATGGTCGGGGGGACGGCGATAACTTCGAGGATGTTGCACACGATCCCATCCACCACACGCCCCGCCGGGAGCTTCCCGGCGGGGCGCTTTCGTCCCGGCATATGAAGTCCATTCTGCCCGATCCTGCCCTCACCTTCGACGACGTCCTGCTGGTGCCCCGCCATTCGACGGTGCATCCTCGCGACGTGAGCACCGCCTCCCGTTTCACCCGGGGCATCACCCTGCAGGTGCCCCTGGTCTCCGCAGCGATGGACACCGTCACCGAATCCGAGATGGCCATGGCGATGGCCCGGTCCGGCGGGATGGGGGTCATCCACAAGAACATGCCGATCGACCGGCAGGCCGCCGAGGTCGACAAGGTCAAGCGGAGCGAGTCGGGGATGATCCTCAACCCGATCACCCTCGGGCCCGACCGGCCGGTGCGCGAAGCGGCCGCCCTGATGCAGCGGTTCGGGATCTCCGGGGTCCCGGTGGTGGACGGCCAGGGCCGGCTGGTGGGGATCCTCACCAACCGCGACCTCCAGTTCGAGCGGAACCTCGATCAGCCGATCAGCGCGGCGATGACCAGGGAGAATCTGGTCACCGCCCCGGTGGGGACCACCCTGGAGGAGGCCGAACGGACCCTGGCCAGGCACCGGATCGAGAAGCTGCCGGTGGTCGATGCCGAAGGGGTCCTGTGCGGTCTGATCACCGTCAAGGACATCTTCAAGCGTCGCCAGTTCCCCGACGCCAACAAGGACAGCCACGGCCGGCTGCGGGTCGCCGCCGCCGTGGGCGCCGGTGCCGAGGCCGTCAGCCGGGCCCGGGCCCTGGTCGCCGCCGGCTGTGATGTGATCGTGGTGGACTCGGCCCACGGGCACAGCGATGGGGTGCTGCAGACGATCTCGAACCTCCGGGAGGCCTTCCCGGACATCCAGCTGGTGGGCGGGAACGTGGCCACCGAGGACGGGGCCCGGGAGATGGTCCGTCGCGGGGTGGACGCGGTCAAGGTGGGGATCGGTCCGGGGAGCATCTGCACCACCCGGGTCGTCACCGGGGTGGGGGTGCCGCAGGTGACCGCGATCATCGATGCGGTCCGGGGGGCGGGCGAGGTGCCGGTCATTGCCGATGGCGGGATCAAGTTCTCAGGCGACGTGGTCAAGGCGATCGCCGCCGGCGCGGCCAGCGTGATGATGGGGTCGATGCTGGCCGGCACCGAGGAGAGCCCCGGGGAGTCGGTGCTGGCCGAGGGCCGCCGGTTCAAGATGATTCGGGGCATGGGCAGCCTGTCGGCGATGCAGGACGGTTCGGCCGACCGGTACTTCCAGGAGGGCGAGCTGGCCCCCGGCAAGCTGGTGCCCGAGGGCATCGAGGGCCGGGTGCCCTACAAGGGGCCGGTGGCGGATGTTATCTATCAGATGGTCGGTGGGCTTCGGAGCGGAATGGGCTATTGTGGGGTGGCCGACGTGGTCGAGCTGCAGCGCGAGGTCTCGTTTGTCCGGATCACCACGGCGGGGCTCCGGGAGTCGCACCCGCATGATGTGACCATTACCCGGGAAGCGCCGAACTATCAGCGGTCGTAGTCAGCAGTCGTCACGCACGGTGCAGGGTCAGTCGTTCCTTCCACATCCGACAGTCCAGCAGTCCCACCTTAGTCCGGAGTGTTCTGTGAGCACTGAGGGCGCACCGCGTGAGCAATGGGGCTCGCGTATCGGGCTGATTCTCGCCATGGCGGGCAATGCCGTGGGTCTGGGAAACTTCCTGCGGTTCCCCCGCCAGGCCGTGGAAAACGGCGGCGGGACGTTCATGATTCCCTATTTCATCGCGTTCATTCTGGTGGGCATTCCCCTGATGTGGATCGAGTGGGGGGTCGGTCGCCACGGTGGCTTGCGAGGGGAGGGATCGACTCCCGGCATGTTCGAGGCGCTGTGGAAGCACCCGGTGGCCAAGTACCTGGGGGTGCTGGGGCTCTTCATGCCGGTGGTGGTGCTGATCTACTACTGCTATATCGAGTCGCAGACCCTGGCCTGGACCGTGTTCTCCCTGATGGGGTACACCCAGGGGCTTGATACCCAGGGGATGCGGAGCTTCCTGATGTCGTATCAGGATCTCTCGGACCCTTCGGTCCACGCCATCTGGGTCCCGTTCGTGTTCTTCTTCTTCACGATCGCAGTCAACTTCTGGATCGTGAGCAAGGGGCTGGTGGCGGGGATCGAGCGGCTGGCCAAGATTGGGATGCCGCTGCTGTTTGTCTTCGCGGCCATTCTGGTGGTCCGGGTGCTGACCCTTCCCGGCCACGAGGTGATCGAGAACGGGGTCGCGACCATGAGCACTCCGGCGGCGGGCCTCAACTTCATGTTCACGCCGGACTGGGGTGCCTTGGCGCAGCCCAAGGTCTGGCTGGCCGCCACCGGGCAGATCTTCTTCACCCTGT
>CAYINH010000071.1:0-9885 GCA_964364615.1 uncultured Gemmatimonadaceae bacterium | reverse complement strand
CGGCCTGCGCATGGCTGAGGACCTCCGGCTGCTTGGCATCCAGCGGGTTGCCGATCTCCGGACCCGGGATCCGGAACGGATGTACCGCAGGCTCGAACGGCTCTCCGGTACCAGACAGGACCCCTGCGTGCTGTACGTGTTTCGCTGCGCCGTCTACTATGCGCGGACCGCTCGGCCACGGCCCGAGTTGCTCAAGTGGTGGAACTGGAAGGACTGAACGGGGTATGTTCTCTCTTCGTCTCCGACTCCATCCTCGAGGGCCACATGTCCAACCGCCGTTCCGCTTTCCTGACCGTCCTCTGCCTGGCGCTACCCGCTTCACCTGTCTGGTCGCAGCCCTCCGACTCGGCGGCCGTGGTGGCCGCCGTGAGGGGATACCATGCCGCCCTGGCGCAAGGGGACTCCGCTGCGGCCCTTCGGCTGCTCGCCCCTGACGTCCTGATCCAGGAGAGCGGGGGCCAGGAGACCCTGGTGGAGTACCGTTCCCATCATCTTCCGGGCGACATCCGGTTTGCCATGGCGGTTCCCAGCCAACGAGGCCCGATCGTGGTCCAGGTGGCCGGCGACCTGGCCTGGGCCACCTCCACCTCCGTGACTCAGGGCACCTTCGGTGAGCGGACCATCAACTCGGCCGGTGTGGAGCTGATGGTGCTCTCTCGCACCTCCTCGGGGTGGCTGATCCGGGCGATTCACTGGTCGTCGCGGAACCGGCGGCCCTAGCACCCGTGCCTTGAGCGCTCCCAGGTTCTTTCCGACGCCCGCCCACTGGCGCCGGTGGCTGGAACGCCATCATGCCGGACAGGATGAGTTGTGGGTCGGTTTCTACAAGAGAGGGACCGGTCTTGCCAGCATCACCTGGCCCGAGTCGGTGGACCAGGCGCTGTGCTACGGGTGGATCGACGGGATCCGGAAGCGGATCGACGACACCAGCTACATGATCAGGTTTACCCCGCGGCGCGCCGGCAGCAACTGGAGCGCGGTCAACCTCGGGCGGATCGCCGAGCTGATGAACCAGGGACTGGTGGAGCCTGCCGGTCGGGAGGCGTTCGAAGGCCGGAAGCTGGATCGCAGCGGAGGGTCCGGCGATGAGCCACGGGAGAGCCCCCGATTCAACGCCGAGTATCTCAGGCGCTTCAAGGCTCGCCGGAAGGCCTGGAGCTATTGGGAGGGCGAGCCACCCGGCTATCGGCGCACCGCCACGTTCTGGGTCATGAGTGCCAAACGGGAAGCGACCCGGGAGCGCCGACTCGCTACCCTCATTCAGGACTGCGAAGCCGGTCAGCGGATCGCGCCACTCCGCCGTCTCTAGGGAACGTGCCACGACGACCACTCCACTGAGGAGGCAGTTGTGAAGCTCCGGCTTCCCCATCCGATGGTGCTGCTGCTCGGCGGCGTGCTGGTGGCGGCCCTGCTCACCTGGGTGCTCCCGGCCGGGGAATACCAGCGCCAGGCCGATCCCGAAACCGGTCGGCAGGTGGTGGTCCCGGGAACCTACCGCACGGTGGAGCGTGCGCCGGTGAGCATCCTTGCGGCGGCGGTCGCAGTGCCACGGGGGATCGTGGATGGGGCCGAGGTGGTGGTGGTGATCCTCATGGTAGGGGGAGCCTTTGCCCTGCTGGACCGGACCGGGGCGCTGCGCCGACTGGTGGGGGCCCTGGTGGGTGGGTCCCGGAACCCCCGGGCGGTGGTGGTGATGGTGAGCCTGATGTTTGCCACGCTCGGGGCGCTGGAGAACATGCACGAGGAGATCGTCGCGCTGATCCCAGTGCTGTTGTTGCTGAGTCGCGGACTGGGGTTCGGGGCGGTTACCGCACTGGCCATGAGCGTAGGCGCCGCGGTGGTAGGGTCGGCCATGGGTCCCACCAATCCGTTCGTGACCGGCATCGCCCTGACCTATGCCGACCTGCCCCCCATGAGCATGGCAGGGCTTCGCTTTGTACTGTTCCTGGCGGCCACCGCGATCTGGGTCGGGTGGACCCTCTGGCAGGCGTCGGCCGACGATGTCCGGCCGGAACTGCAACCCCTGCCGACGGCACGGGTCACCGGCCGGGACGGGCTGCTGCTGGCGCTGGTCCTGGTCCCCTTCATCCCCTACGTCTACGGTGTCCTCCGGCTCGACTGGGGGTTCAATGAGCTCTCGGCGCTCTTCCTGGTGGCGGGGATCGCGGTCGGACTCACGGCGGGGCTCGGCGTCCCTGGAACGACGGCCGGGCTGCTCCAGGGGATGGAAGGAATGCTGGCCCCAGCCCTGTTCGTGGGGGTGGCCCGGGGGATTTCGGTGGTCCTGACCGATGGGCGGGTGATCGACACCATCGTCCACGGGCTCGTGACCCCGCTGGAGTCGCTGCCCACCCTGGTGGCGGCGGGGCTCATGGTCCCGGTCCATGCCCTGCTGCACATCCCGGTCCCCTCCAACAGTGGCCAGGCGGTGCTGACCATGCCGATCATGGCCCCGATGGCCGACCTGCTGGGCCTGTCGCGCCAGGTGGCCGTCCTGGCCTACCAGAGCGGTGGGGCGGTGATGGACATGCTCACCCCGACCAACGGGGCCCTGCTGGCCATGCTGCTGGCCGCCGGGGTCCCCTACGGCCGCTGGCTGCGATTTGCCATCCCCGGGGCCCTGCTGGTCGCCGCAGTCGGACTGGTAGGAATTGCTCTGGCCATTTAGGGGTCCCGGACTGGTCCAGACCGGCCCCCCGGGCCTATAGTTGAACCGTGGCAACCACTGAAGAACGCCTCCAGGCGGGGCTGAACGACCGGTACCTGTTCGAGAAGGAACTCGGACGGGGCGGCATGGCCGTGGTCTACCTGGCCCGGGACGTCAAGCACGACCGGAAGGTGGCGATCAAAGTGCTGCACCCCGAGCTGGCGGCGAGCATCGGGGCGGAGCGCTTTGAGCGGGAGATCAAGCTGGCGGCCAAGCTGTCCCACCCGCACATCCTGGGTCTCTACGACTCGGGCGAGGTGGACGGTCTCTTCTTCTACGTGATGCCCTTCATCGAGGGTGAAGCCCTCCGGGACCGATTGGACCGGGAGGGTCAGCTCCCGATCGAGGACGCGATCCAGATCACCCTGGAGGTGGCAGACGCCCTGGGCCACGCCCACAAGCAGGGCATAGTCCATCGGGACATCAAGCCGGAAAACGTGCTGCTGTCCGAGGGCCACGCCCTGGTGGCCGATTTCGGGATCGCCCGCGCGGCCAGCGAGAGCAACGCCCAGAAGCTGACCCAGACCGGAATGGCGGTCGGAACCCCGGTCTACATGTCGCCCGAGCAGTCGGTCGGCGAGACGGTGGGCCCGACCGCCGACCTGTACAGCCTCGGGTGCATGCTGTACGAGATGCTGGCCGGGGAGCCGCCGTTCACCGCCAAGAACGCGATGGCCCTGATGGCCCGGCACGCCATGGAGGCGGTGCCGAGCGTCCGGATCGTCCGGAGCACGGTGCCGGAAGAAATCGAGGACGCGATCTTCGCGGCGATGGCCAAGTCGCCGGCCGACCGGCCCCAGAGCGCGGCCCAGTTTGCCGAACTGCTGGGGATCGGGCTCGCGACGACCGCCACCTACCGGAGTGGGTCGCGGCACACCACGACGCGGCGCGCGGCGACCCAGTCGTATGCGGCGCTCCGGGCTCGCCACCTGCCCTGGTGGCGGCAGCGGTGGGGCATGGCCGGGATCGGCGGTGGGGCGGTGCTGGCCCTCTTCCTCGGGTGGTTCTTCGGACTTCGCACCCAGGGGCCGCCGCCGCTTGAGGGGGGTTTGCGCCCCCAGGACATTGCGGTCCTGTACTTCGAGGATCACAGCCGCGACGGCGAACTTGGCTACTTGGCCGACGGCTTGACAGAGGGGTTGATGAAGAACCTCGGCCAGGTGAGTGCTTTCACCGTCATTTCCAAGAGCGGTGTCGAACCGTTCCGAGCCTCGGGGCTTGCGCGGGACAGCATCGCCCGGGTGCTGGACGTCGGCACTCTGGTGATTGGAGAAGTCGACCAGGAGGGCGACAACGTCCGGGTGAGCGTCCAACTGGTGGACGGCAGTGGGACCACCTGGGATCGGACCTCTCTGGTGCAGCCCGTCGGGGCGGCGCTCGGTGTCGCCGACTCCTTGGCCCAGGAAGTGGCGCGCCTGATCCAGGTCAAGCTCGGGGGCGAGGTGCAGCGCCTCCGGTTGCAGCGGGAGACCAACAGCCCGGAGGCCTGGTCACTGGTCCAGCGGGCCGAAAAGCTCCGCAAGACCGGTGAGGCCGCTGCCGCGGCTGGCGACAGCCTGGGCTATGTCCGTGACTTCGCCGCGGCCGACTCAGTGCTTGCACTCGCTGAACAACAGGACCCGAAGTGGTCCGAGCCAGTCAGTCAGCGGGCATTCCTGGCCTGGCGTCGGTCCCGGCTGACCAGGGACCGCGCCCTGATCGATCAGTGGGTTTCCGTTGGGGTACCCCTGGCCGACCGGGCGATCGCGCTGAATCCCACCGGCGCTGACGCATTCGAAATCCGGGGGAATCTCAAGTACTGGAAATGGAATATGCGGCTCGAGCCCGACGCCGGCAAAGCCGAGGCGCTGCTGCTCGACGCCCAGAGCGACCTGGAGAAGGCCACCGGGCTCAACCGCCGACAGGCGGGAGCGTGGGCGACGCTGTCGCACCTCTACAACCAGACCAAGACGGCGGTGGACGTGAATTATGCCGCGACCCAGGCGCTTGCGGAGGACGCCTTCCTCGACAACGCGGATGTGGTGCTGAACCGGCTGTTCCTCTCCTCCTACGACCTGGCCAACTTTGTGGATGCGGGGTTCCGCTGTTCGGAGATCCGGCGCCGGTTTCCCAAGGACTTCAACGCGCCTCGCTGCGAGCTGTTCATGATGACCACGACCGCGGTCAAGGACCCTGACCCGGTTCGGGCCTGGCGCCTGGCGGACTCGGTGACGGCGTTGGCGCCCGAGGGGCGCCGGGAGTACCTGACGCTGAATGCCCGGATGCTGGTGGCGGCGACTCTGGCCCGGGCCGGCCTGGCCGACAGCGCCAAGGCGGTGGTCGAGCGCTCCAAGGGCGACGCCCAGATCAACCCGACCCGGGACCTGACCATGTTCGGGGCCTTCGTGTACCGGCTGCTCGGGGACCCGGACGGGGCGGTAAATCTCCTCAAGTTCTACTTCGCGGCCAACGACCAGTTGCGCCAGGTCTATCGGGTGGAACCCGGGTGGTATTTCCGGGACATCGCGGCCTCCCCGGCCTGGAAACAACTGGTCGGACAGTAGCTGAGCGACCCCGACGACGGCGTCCGGGGAGTCAGGAGGAGTACCAGGCCGCAGGGAATACCCTGAACCAGGGGGGCGGTCCTTTGGGGCCGCCCCTCCTCTTTTCCGGAGGTCATCGTGTCATCGGCGAAAGCGAATCCAGAATGATCCGGTGCGTGGCCTTCCTCCGGGCCATCAACGTCGGTGGCCACCGGGTCTCCATGGAGGAGCTCCGGCGGCTCTTCGTATCAATGTCGTTCGAGGAGGTCGAGACCTTCATCGCCAGCGGCAACGTGCTGTTCTCGGTTCCGCGGCTCACTCGGCCGGCGCTCACCCGGCGCATCGAAGCGGACCTCAAGGCTGCCCTCGGCTACGAAGTACACACCTTTCTGCGAACTGGCGCCGAGGTCGCCGCGATCTGCCGAGAGACGCCGTTCTCGCCTGCGGAAATCCAGCAGGCCGCCGCGCTCAATGTCGGTCTGCTGGCCGACCCGCTCTCGGCACCCGCCCGGAAGCGGCTCCAGTCGCTGGCCACCGACATTGACGCCTTCCAGGTCTGTGGCCGAGAGGTCTACTGGCTCTGCCGCCGGAAGCAGAGCGAGTCGACCTTCTCCCATGCGATATTCGAACGGTCCCTCGGCGTCAAGGCGACCTTCCGCACGATCAAGACCTTTGTCCGCCTGGTCGACCGGTACGACCTGGGCTAGCCACAGGAGAAGCTCCATGCGACGAGTGCGTTACTCTGTGGCGATGAGCCTCGATGGCTGCATCGCCGGCCCCTCCGGAGAGTTCGACTGGATCGTGATGGATCCGGAGATTCCGGTCCTGCTGGGAGGTGGCACTCCGCTGTTGCCCGCCGACGGAACCGGGACCAAGCTCCGCCTCACCGGGCACCGGCTCTACCCGAAGACAGGGACGATGATGCTGGAATACGCGGTGGCCCCGACATGAGCGTCCTCAGCAACCCGGCCCAGGGAGCCGCCGAGCATGCCCCCCGGTACATCCGGGCGATCCTCGATCTACTCGGAACCCGGGATCCGCTCGAAGTGCTTCGGGAGACTCCAGTCCTGCTGGCCAGGGTACTCGAGGAGTCGCCGGCTGCGGAGGTTGCCCGTCCCGAGGCCCCGGGCAAGTGGTCGGTCGGTCAGGTGCTGGCCCATCTGGCGGACTCGGAGCTGGTCTGGGGGTATCGGCTCCGGCGGGTCCTGGCAGAAGATCGCCCAGTCCTTCACGGGTACGACCAGGATCTCTGGGCCGACCGGCTCGACTACCCGGCCGCCGACCCGCACGACAGCCTCGAACGCTTCACGGTTCTTCGGAAGTCGCATCTCGACCTGCTGAGCCGGTTTCTTTCCAGCGCCCGTGACCGGGCCGGTGTCCACCCGGAGCGGGGTGAGGAGACTGTCGGGCACCTGATCGACCTCTACGCCGGCCACGACCTTGCCCACCTGCGTCAGGTGGCCCGGAGTCTCTCATGACCGCCCTTGCGGTGCCTCTACCCTCGCCCTCCGGTTTTCTCCACTCCGGCGATAGCCGGTCCACTACCGCTGCCACAATTCTGAGACCGGATTCGATAGATGAAGACAATCGCTGATGGTGCCCTGCGGTCAGACCTTCAGGAGCGACTCGCCAGACTCACCCCGACCACCCCTCGCGTGTGGGGGCAGATGACCCCGCACCAGATGCTGGTTCATGTCGCCGATGGCATGGAGGCGGCCATGAACACCCGGCCATTCAGCGCGCCGATGCGATCCCCCAGGCGGCTCATGAGATGGCTCGCCCTCATGGCCCCGCTGCGGTGGCCCAGGGGGGTCAGGGCCGGTGCCGACCCAGCCGGGACGGTGGTACCGCCCGAGGCCTTCGAGGCGGACCGGGCGAGGTTCGCCGCCCATCTGGACGCTATGGCTGCGGCGCCCGCCGCCTCGCTCACCAGGCTGCATCCCCTCTTCGGGGAGATGAGCGCTCCGGACTGGTATCGCTGGGCCTACCTCCACGCGGACCATCACCTCCGCCAGTTCGGGCTCCATGGTTGAGGGGCATGTGAGGCGATGACGATCTACCCCTTCAGTGCGGCGTCGATCGAGGGGGCACCGATCGGGCTCGATCAATTCCGGCATCAGGTGTGCCTGATCGTCAATGTCGCCAGCGAGTGCGGCTACACCCGGCAGTACCAGGGGCTGGAGGCGCTGTACCGCAAGTACCGGGACCGGGGATTCACGGTGCTCGGGTTTCCGTGCAACCAGTTCGGCGGGCAGGAGCCGGGCACCGAGGCCCAGATCCAGGAGTTCTGCACCGTCCGCTTCGGGGTGACCTTCCCGCTCTTTGCCCGGATCGAGGTGAACGGCTCCCAGACGCATCCGCTGTTCGAGCACCTCAAGTCCTCGAAAGCCGGAGTACTCGGGACCGAGGCGATCAAATGGAACTTCACCAAGTTCCTGGTTGGTCGGGATGGGGTGGTGCGGCAGCGATTCGGGTCGCGCACCGAGCCGGTGGAGATCGAACCGAAAATCGAGGCGCTGCTGTCCGAACCCGGGGCTACCGCCTGATCCAGCCGTCGCGGCCGGCGCTGGTGCGGACCAGCAGATGGGTTTCGAACCGGCCCAGCACTTCGACCTGATCGTCCCCACCCGCCTCCGCCATCACCATCTCGGCCCTGGCCGCTTCGGGGCCCACCAGCAGCACCTCCCCCTTCTGGAGCCGGGCGGTTTCGACGGTGCGGTCAGCATTCTCCACTCCAGTGGCCAGGAGGTACCCGCTCCGGCCATCCGGCATTACCGCACGAAGCCAGCTTCCGGCCCCGCTGACCCCTCTGTGGACAGCATGCTGTGAGAGCGTTGCCACCGGGCTGGCATCGTGCGCGGGTCCGATCCGCAGTATGGCGCCGTCGATCCGGGTCCTGACCCACACCCCGAGGAAGGTCGTATCAATGGCAAGGGTGGCGATGGTGCCGCGGGGCTGCTGGACGAACCATCGCGGATCCACCGGCCCCTGCCCCCGGCGATAGACGCCGAAGTGCAGGTGGGGCGGAGTCCGGATGGCGTTCCCGGTGTTGCCGACAAACCCGAGGGTGTCACCCACCATCACCTCGGTACCTTCGGCCACGGAGCTGCGATCCAGGTGGGCATAGTAGAGGGAGTAGCCTCGATCGTCCCGCAGCCAGACGATATTGCCCCCCAGGTTGTTGACCCCGGTGCGGGTGACCCGGCCGGGAGCGGCCGCCAGGACCGGGGTCCCGCGGCGGGCGAAGATGTCGACCCCATGGTGCTGGCGTCCCCCGTCTCGAGGCGCCCCGAACCAGCTCCCGACATCCCGCTCCCGACCGTTGGCCACCGGGAAGGCGAGGATCGGGGCGAGCCGCAGGGTGACCGTGAACCTCCCGCCCCGGAGCAGTTCGGTCTGGGCCCGGACCAGGTACTCGCCGTCGCGACGAGGCTCGAAGCTGAGCGCCCGCTCTCCACTGTCCGCCGAGATTTCGAGCTGGGGCGGGGTGAGGGTGTCGTCGCTGATTCGCCAGGCCTCCAGAAACACCAGGGCCGTCGAGTCGTCCGCCAGGCTGAACTCGAAATGGACCGCCTGCCCCTGCCGGACCATGAACCGCCAGGCCAGCGCCTGGGGCTCCGCGGCCAGCAGCACACCCTCTTCGCTGTGCGGGGTGGGAATCAGCGGTGCCTCGGCGAGAGCCCGCTCGGCGGCGGCCCGCCAGTCCCGCACCAGCGCGCTAGTCGTGAGGCGGGCGAGCTCCAGGCCGGTCTCGTAGCGCTCCCGGGCGGTACGGTGGTCGAAGAGGGCGTCGGGGATCCGCCCGAGTGTCTCACAGCCTCCAGCGAGCAGGAGGAGGGTGAGCAGCGTGGATCGCAGAATCACCGTTCGCCGCCAACCCGGCGAACCGAGGCCGGAAGTGACATCGTCACTCCCCCTCGGCCGGTGGATCCTTGGGTGGACGGGTGGCGGCGGGAACCCCGAACTGGGGGGTGGCCCAGAGATACTCGTCGGTGAGGGCTTCGGGCGGAACGATCCGACCCGCAAAATCAGAACGGAGGCCGACTCGACTCAGAATGCTTGCCCCGAATCCGAGCGTCGCCAGCAGCCAGGTGGCGATCACCGCCGCCGCCAGAATCAGCCCGCCGGCCACGGGAACCCAGCCGAACAGGAACCAGGCCACCCAGACCGCGAGCAGGGTCACCAATCCCGTCGTCAGGTAGCGATAGCTGTTGGGCGACACGCGGACCCCCATCGCCATCTGACGCCGGGCATGATTCTCACCCATCGAGTGCGCCACCGCGATCAGGCCCATGACCACGGTCGTGAGGAGGAGGAGGACATAGGCGACAACGGTGAACGGGATCAGCACGACACCGACAATGGTGAGCGCCAGGCCAACGACCAGCATGCCGAAGGTCGGCAGCACCAGAATCTCGGCCAGCACTCCCACCGCGAACGCCCGCCCGAGGGAATGCGTCACCGTGTCGGAGACGACCTCCAGCGACGGCCGGGCGAAGGTCACCACCGCAAAGCCCAGGGCCAGGAGTGTCAGGAAGACCCCCAGGACACCCGCTCCCCGCACCAGAACGCCGGCCGGGCCAGCCGTGGCGGTGGCCGTCGGGCGAGGCCCGCTGAGAGCGCGCGCCTCCCCGCCCCCCCCGCCAGCCGCGTCCC
>CAYINH010000070.1:0-9913 GCA_964364615.1 uncultured Gemmatimonadaceae bacterium | reverse complement strand
CGGCCGCCACGGTGCGGACTCGACCGCCACGCCCGCTGACCACGGTCGGTACCCCCTTGAGGAGCACCGTGGAGCAGGAGGCCGCGGCGGCCGCCACCGCCGCGCCCCAGGGATCGACCGCCGCGCCGGGAGAGAGGCTCGGAAAGACGGTTCGGAATTCGCCGGCGTGCGGGGTGAGGACGAAGCGCCGCTCGGCGGCCAGCAAGGCGAGAGCCGAGACGGCACCCTGGAGCGCAGTCAGACCATCGGCGTCCACCACCGCGGTCGCGCTTCGGGCGAGGACTTCGAGCACCAGTGGGGTGCGGGAGGGATCGCGATTGAGCCCCGGGCCGACGATGACCGCATCGGCCCGCGCAATCAGTTCGACCGCCTCGGAGGTGAGTGACTGGTCGAAGGGCTGGACTCTGGCCTGGAGATCCGGCTCGGCCTGCGCCAGGACGGCGACCGCCTCCCGGGGAGCCAGGATGTGCACCAACCCGGCGCCGGCGGCAAAGGCGGACCGGGCGGCCAGGCGCGCGGCACCAGTCAGCCCGAGATCGCCCCCGACGATGACGACCCGTCCCCGTCCTCCCTTGTGGGCGTCGGCCGGGACTGACGGGAGTGCCTCCATGGCCTCGTGGTCGGTCATCAGGGTGGGCCACGCCGGGTCGCCGGTGGGGAAGCCGATGTCCACCACGACCAGCTCACCGACTTCATCCCTGGCCAGCAGGTGTCCTCGGCGATAGCCCCCGAAGGTGACCGAGAGATCCGCCCGAGGCGCCCCGTACGAGACCCCGTCGAGGAGGTCCAGACCGGTGGGACCGTCGACCGCTACCATCGGGAGGTGCAGCTCGTTGAGTCGGGCGGACAGAGCGGCGATCTCGCCGCGGGGGGCGCCCCGGGCACCAGTCCCGAGCAGGCCGTCGATCAGGAGACCGACTGCGGGCCACGGCCCGTCAGGCGTGACCTCTCGCACCCCGGCGTCCCGGGCCAGCGCGGCCATGGTGGTGTTCAGCGCCGAAGGCGTCGCTCCCGGAACAGGCGCCACCCAGACCGGCAGGCCCAGGCGCTGAAGGGCCCGGGCCGCGACCCAACCGTCGCCACCGTTGTTGCCGGGACCACAGGCCACCAGAACGCCCTGACGGGCCGGGCCCGGAAACCGGTGGATGGCGAGCTGAGCGACCGCCCGGCCAGCGGATTCCATCAGCGTCGCCTCCGCCATTCCGACGCGCACGGCGGACTGGTCCCAGACGGCGGCCTGCTCAGGAGTGAGAATGGGGATCGCGGTCATCGGGAGCGGCCGTCCGCTCCGGGGTTCATTTGTGGCTCTGCCCGATCACCCGGCCGAAGGAAACCTCTCCGTTGTCGATGCGGAGATTGAACCCGCAGTCGGGGTTGGTGCAGACCCACGCCTTGAAGGTGATCGGCGCTCCATCGCGGCCGTAGTCGGACAGCGGAATCAGGGTTCCGGTCTGGCACTTCTGACACTTGGGGAACTCTCGCAGATCGCTCACGACACCTCCCTCTGGCGGGTCTCGCCGCCGTGACCCGGCCCCCGCACCCCATTCCAGACATAGGACCATTCTCCGAAGGCGTCGTCGAAGTCGAACACCTCGGCAAAGTCCTCGATCCGGTCGTCGGGCTGGGTCACAAGCAGCCCGACATCCACCAGGGTAAACACGATGCGGCCGAGATCCAGGGTTTCCCGGATGCCCCAGTGGGACAGCACCGATCCGGCCAGCAGCCCGAACTGGAGCCGGGCGTAGTCGCGCACCGCCCCGGCCAGCTCGGCGCCAGTGACGTGGCGACGGGCCGGTAACTGGCGCTGCAGGTACTCGATGCCTGCCAGCACGAACAGGTAGCCCCGTTCGTCATACCGGTCGTCGCGGGACAGAATCTGCGAGACCAGATCGTCGGCCAGCCGCAGTTCGGTCACGCCACCACCGCGCCGGCATCCAACGAGGTGTGGTCGTAGAGCGGGAACCCCGCGGCCAGTTCGGCCACCTCCCGCCTGACCTCCGCGAGGGAGGCATCGTCCGGATGCGACAGAACCCGGTCGATCAGGTGCGCGATGACCCCCATCTCCTCGGTCCCCATTCCCCGGGTGGTCAGCGCCGGCGTGCCCAGCCGGATTCCGCTGGTGACGAAGGGCGACTGGAGATCGTCCGGGACCGTGTTCTTGTTCACGGTGATGCCGGCGCGGCCGAGCAGCGCTTCCGCTTCCTTGCCGGTGAGCTGGCGGGACCGCAGATCGACCAGCATCAGGTGAGTGTCCGTGCCGCCGCTCACGATGGCGAGTCCGAGCTCGATCAGGGCGCCGGCCAGGGCCTGGGCGTTGGCCACCACCTGGGCCGAATACGCCCGGAAGTCCGGGGTCAGCGCCTCGCCGAAGGCCACGGCCTTGGCGGCGATGACGTGCTCCAATGGTCCACCCTGATGTCCCGGAAACACCGACCGGTCGACCGCCTTGGCCAGTGGCTCGTGGCAGAGGATGAGACCCCCGCGCGGGCCGCGAAGGGTCTTGTGGGTGGTGCTGGTGACCAGCTGGGCGTGGGGGACCGGTGAGGGATAGACCCCACCGGCGACCAGGCCGGCAAAGTGGGCCATGTCGACCAGCAGGGTGGCACCCACTTCATCGGCGATCGCCCGGAAGACCGCGAAGTCGATGATCCGGGCGTAGGCGCTCCCGCCGGCGATGATCAGGCCCGGGTGCTCCTGGAGGGCAATAGTCCGGACCGCGTCGTAATCGATCAGACCGGTCGCGGGATCCACCCCATAGTGCGTCGGGTGCCAGATCTGCCCGCTGTGGTTGGCCTTGGATCCGTGGGACAGGTGCCCCCCGTGGGGCAGCGACATCGCCAGCAGGGTGCCCCCGATGGGCAGCACGGCCATGAAGGCGGCAAAGTTGGCCTGGGCCCCGGAATGCGGCTGCACATTGGCGTGATCGGCACCGAACAGGGCCAGGGCCCGGGCGATGGCAAGCCGCTCCACCTCATCGACCACCTCGCAGCCCCCGTAGTACCGGCGACCCGGGTAGCCCTCGGCGTACTTGTTGTTAAGGGCGGTCGCCATGGCATCGAGCACCGCCCGCGAGGCGAAGTTCTCGCTGGCAATCAACTCCAGGCCGGTCCGTTGCCGCTCCAGTTCCTGGTCCACCAGGCTGGCCACGGCCGGGTCGGTCTGTCGCAACGGTGCTGTGTGCCGAAAAGTCATCCCTGCTCCGGTTCGATTTTTTCCACCCGCCGGGCATGGCGCCCGCCTTCGAATTCGGTCGTCAGCCAGGTCCGCAGGATCTCGCAACCCTGGGCCTCGGTCAGGAAGCGCGCCGGCAGGACCAGGACATTGGCGTCATTGTGCTCCCGGGACAGCCGGGCAATCTCCGGGGTCCACGCGACCGCTGCCCGGACGCCGGCGTGCCGGTTGGCGGCGTAGGACATTCCGAGCCCCGATCCGCAGAGCAGAACCCCCCGGACCGCTCGACCACTCTCGACCCGGGCAGCCACCTGGTGGGCAAAATCGGGATAGTCCACCGACGCGTCGGAGTGGGTCCCGACATCCTCCACCTGGTATCCCAGGGCCGCCAGCTCCGCCTTGAGGCGTTCCTTGAGGGGGAATCCCGCGTGGTCAGCCCCGATCGGAATCGTCTCGGCCATGGTCCCTAATGTAGTGAGGACGGACCCGGCGCGCCCTGTTAGCGGTCGCCCCCGATCCACATCCGGGACAGCCGGCCAAAGGCCCCGATCCGCTCCTCGGCCACCCGATCGGCGGCCCGGTTGGTCGGAATCTTCTCCCGGCCCGCGATGGCGAAGATGGTGAGGATCGTGTCGTAGATCTCCTGCGCCTTCCGGAGGGCCCGTTCCTGGGTCCAGCCTTCGAGTTCGCCATACACATTGATCAGGCCGCCGCCGTTGATCACAAAATCCGGAGCGTACAGCAGGCCACGCTCCTCCACCATCTGACCGTGCCGGTCCTCATCGGCGAGCTGGTTATTGGCTCCGCCCGCAATGACCTCGACCTTGAGCCGGGGGATCGTGTTGTCGTTCAGGGTCGCTCCCAGGGCGCACGGCGCGTAGACGTCGGCGGCCACATCGTAGATCTCGTCCGGGGCAACGCCGTTGGCCCCGAACTCCTCCCGGAACTTCTGCACCCGTTCGGGATCGATGTCGGTCGCAATGATCCTGGCCCCGCCCTCATGGAGGTGGCGCGACAGATAGTAGGCGACCTTGCCGCACCCCTGCACCGCGATGGTCCGGCCGGACAGATCATCCGTCCCCCACCGGGTCTTGGCGGCGGCTTTGATCCCCATATAGACGCCGTAGCCCGTCACCGGTGAAGGATCCCCGGACAGGCCTTGCAGTCCGGCGACATGGCTGGTCTCCCGTCGGACGAATTCCATGTCGGCGGGGCTGGTCCCGACATCCTCGGCGGTGATGTACCGGCCCCCGAGCGACTCGACAAACCGTCCGTGGGCCCGGAACAGGATTTCCCGATCGGTCCGCCGATTGTCGCCCAGGATGACCGCTTTGCCGCCGCCGAGGTTGAGGCCGGCCACCGCCGCCTTGTAGGTCATACCCCGGGCCAGCCGGAGGGCGTCGATCACCGCCTCTTCGGTGCTGGCGTAGTTCCAGAACCGGGTGCCGCCCAGCGCGGGGCCGAGGGTCGTGTCATGGATGGCGATGATCCCGAGGTATCCGCTGGTCGGCTCCTGACAGTAGACCACCTGTTCGTGGCCGAACTCCTGCATTACCTGAAAGACATCCGTCACGCGATTCTCCTGAGGAGGTTACGGCCTACTTGGCATAGTGGTAGAACCCGCGACCGCTCTTCCGGCCGAGGTGGCCGGCGGCGACCATCCGGCGCAGCAGCGGGCAGGCCCGGTACTTGGGATCGCCCAGCCCCTGGTGCAGCACCTCCAGGATGGCGAGGCAGACATCGAGCCCGATCAGGTCGGCGAGGGCGAGCGGACCCATCGGGTGGTTCAGCCCCAGTTTCATGACCGTATCGACCGCTTCGGGGGTGGCAACCCCCTCCATGACGCAGTACACGGCCTCGTTGATCATTGGCATCAGGATCCGGTTGGCGACGAATCCCGGATAGTCGTTCACTTCGACCGGCGTCTTCCCCAGGGCCCGCGCGATCTCGACCACTCGAGCCGTGGCGTCGTCGGAGGTGGCGTGCCCCCGGATGATCTCCACCAGCTGCATCACGGGGACCGGATTCATGAAGTGCATCCCGACCACGTCGCCAGGACGGCCGGTACTCGCGGCAATGGCGGTGATGCTGATGGAGGAGGTGTTGGAGGCCAGGATCACCCCCGGAGCACAGACCCGGTCGAGGGTGTGGAAGATCTCGAACTTGAGGGCCTGGTTCTCGGTGGCCGCTTCGACGACCAGTTCCGCGCCGGCGGCCGCCTCCAGCGATTCCGCCGTCGCGATCCGGCTCAGCACCTGGGCCGGGGCCTCGGCGGACAGGGTCCCTTTCCTGACCTGGCGGTCCAGGTTGCTGCGGATGGTCTTCAGGGCCTGTTCCCGGGCCGGGGCCCGGACGTCGATCAGGGTCACCTCCCACTCATGCTGGGCAAAGAGATGGGCGATCCCGTTGCCCATCGTGCCTGCGCCGATCACTGCCACTTGGGTCATGCCTGAGCCTCCTTCGCGAGTACCCGTGCCACCACACCGATCGCCGCCAGCAGTACTCCGGTGGCCAGGACCCCGCCCTCCGGTCCGAATGGGCCCCCGGTCAGCCACAGCGGACCCCCCGGGGCGTAGTCGAGTCCCGGCATCGGCAGCGGCAGCCCGCTGACGGGAGCGGCCAGCGACGCCAGGGTGAGGTTCCAGCCGAGATGCGCGCCGGTGGCCGTCCAGAGGCCGCCGGGAAGATAAAAGACCAGCCCGAGGAAAACCCCCGCCAGGACGATATTGACGAGTCCGATCACGGTGATGTCAGGGTTGAAGAGGTGAGCGGCACCGAACAGGATGGCGAGACCCACCACGGCGGGCCACCGACCCAGGGCCCGGGCCAGGATGACCAGCGGCAGCCCTCGGAAGATCACCTCTTCGGCCAGAGCTGCGGGCCCCAGCAGCGCCAACAACCCTGTCAGATTGGAGAACCACTCCGTGGCGGTTCCGCCATCGGCCGACCAGGCGGCGCCGGCCGTCAGGACACCCAGCACCATGATGACCAGCGCCGGCAGGGCTCCGAACCCGAGGCCTTTCGGGAACCCGCGCCCTCCGCCGGGTACCCACCGCAGGTCAGCCGGACTGAGCCGGGCCGCCCGAAGCCCCACCGCCCAGGTCAGCACCCCGAACGCCAGGAGAGAACAGCCGGCCTGGATGGCCGCGCTGGCCACGATGTCAGGCGGGGCATCCCCGAAGAGACGCCCCGTTACTCCGGCGTACAGCAGCACCGTGAAGAGAAACCCCGCCAGCAGGAAGCTGGCCGCCAGCCCGACCGCCACCAGGCGGCGCGGCGGATCGCGGGGGGCGGTCTGGCTCAAGCGGAAATCGGGAGCCGGCGACGGAGCCACGGCATCATCACCGAGGCCACGCCGACCTTGCCGAAACTGGCCATCACGAAGGGGATGGGCCCTGGACCAAAGGCCACCTGAAGATCACTGCCCAGCACCGTCAGCTGGGTGATCCCACCCAGGTGGATGATCACCATGCCCGCCAGGCCACCCAGCCAGGCGCGCATGATCCCCTTCGTCCTGACGATCGCGCCGGTCGCGGCCGCGGCCAGCGGGAAGGCAAGCAGGTAGCCGCCAGTCGGACCCATCAACCGGGCAAGACCGGCTTCGCCGTTGGCGAAGATGGGCAGGCCGAGGGTCCCCAGCAGCAGGTATCCCACCATGGTCAGGGCCCCGAGCCGACTCCCGAACACCCCGCCGATCACGATCACCGCGAACGACTGGAGGGTCATTGGAACGGGGCTGCCGAGATGCGGCACAGTGATCCGCCCTGCCAGCACCATCAGCAGCACGCCGGCCAGCACCGCCACGACCCGCACCCAAGGGGCGAGTACCAGAGCAGGCTGACCGGCGTCGGATGGATTCGATTCCGGCTCGGTCACACCGCCTCGACCGACAGCGCCACCGCGTTGCCGCCGCCCAGGCAGAGGGTGGCCAGCCCGGAGGCGACCGACCGGTCCTGCATGGCATACAGCAGGGTGGTGAGCACCCGGGCACCGCTGGCGCCAATCGGATGGCCCAGGGCGATGGCGCCGCCATTCACGTTGACCCGGTCGGCGTCCCAACCGAGACCACGGCCGTCGGCGATCGCCTGCACCGCGAAGGCCTCGTTGGCCTCGATCAGCCCGTAGTCATTGATCGTCGTGCCCGCCCGCTTCATCAGGTTCTGCACCGCGAGGATCGGGGCATAGAACAGGTCTTTCGGTTCCCCGCCGCCCGTGGCGTAGCTGGTGATCCGGGCCATCGGCGTCAGGCCGTGGGCCTTGGCAAACGCGAGCGAGGTCACCACCAGCGCGCTGGCGCCGTCATTCAGTCCGGGCGCGTTGCCCGGGGTGACGGTCCCGTCCTTCTCGAAAGCGGGACGGAGCTTGGCCAACGCCTCCACCGAGGTGTCCTTCCGGGGACCTTCGTCGGTGTCGACCGTGGTGGTTCCCTTCCTGGAGGCGATCTCGACCGGGACGATCTCTTGCCGGAAGTGCCCTCCCTCAATGGCCGCCACCGCCTTGCGGTGACTGTGATAGGCGTACTCGTCCTGCTCCTCCCGGGTCACGCCCGATTTCCGCGCGGTGTACTCCGCATAGCAGCCCATGTGGACCCCACCGAAGGAGTCCCACAGGCCATCGTGAATCATTCCGTCGAGCAGATTCTGGTTGCCCGCCTTGATCCCGTTCCGATAGCCATAGAGGTAGTGGGGCGAGGCCGACATTGCCTCCATCCCGCCGGCCACCACGCACTGGGTGTCCCCGGCGCGAATCGACTGGGCCGCCAGCATGACGGCCTTGAGTCCGGAGCCGCAGACCTTGTTGATGGTGAGGGCGGGAATCACCCCGGCCAGTCCGGCCTGGATCATCGCCTGCCGGGCCGGGGCCTGTCCGGAGCCGCCCTGCAGGACATGACCCAGGATGACCTCATCGATCAGCGAGGCATCCACCGCGGCGCGGGCCACGGCTTCCTTGACGACGATGGCACCGAGTTGCGGGGCCGAGAAGCCGGCCAGCCCGCCGAGATATTTCCCGATCGGGGTGCGACAGGCGGAGAGGATGACGGGGGTGGTGGAGTCCGACACGGCGGGCTTCCATTCGTGAAAGGGTCATGGCCCTGGAGCGCCCGGCTGGCTAGCCGGACGTCCGCTTGCTGGATTCGTCGAGCACCTGTTGGATGAACTCTCCAACCGGCAGCACGGTCTGCTTGTTCCCGGCGCCTCGGGCCCGGACCGCCACGGTGCCACCATCGACTTCGCGCTGCCCGAGCACGCCCATGTACGGCACCTTGGCGGTCTCCGCCTCGCGGATCCGGTAGTTCAGGGTCTCGTGGCCCGCGTCGAGGGTGGCCCGGATGCCGGCCGCCTTGAGTTGCGCCGTCACCGCCCGGGCCGCCTCCGCCTGGCTGTCGCTGATGGGGAGAATCCGGACCTGTTCCGGAGCCAGCCAGACCGGGAAGGCGCCGGCGTAGTGCTCGATCAGGGTCCCGATGAAGCGCTCCAGGGTGCCGTAGATGGCGCGATGGATCATCACCGGGCGGTGCGGCTTGTTGTCGGCTCCGGTGTATTCCAGCTCGAACCGCTCGGGCAGGTTGAAGTCGAGCTGGACGGTCGGACCCTGCCAGACGCGGCCGATGGCATCCTTGAACTTGATGTCGATCTTGGGGCCGTAGAAGGCACCGCCCCCGGCGTCGACCCGGTACGGAATCTTCATGCGCTGGAGGGCGGCCTCCAGGGTGGCCTCCGCCTTGTCCCAGGTGGCGTCGTCCCCCAGCCGCTCCGGCGGTCGGGTCGACACCTCGAAGTCGAGCTCGAAGCCGAACGGCTGCCGGATCAGGCGATCCACCTGATCCAGGCAGAGGA
Source organism: uncultured Gemmatimonadaceae bacterium (assembly GCA_964364615.1). Lineage (GTDB taxonomy): Bacteria > Gemmatimonadota > Gemmatimonadetes > Gemmatimonadales > GWC2-71-9 > SZUA-320. The sequence continues at coordinate 905 of CAYINH010000070.1, read as the reverse complement.
AGATCTCGTCCTCGACCTGATCCAGGGTACAGAAGATGTGGGCGTCGTCCATGGAAAGGCCCCGGACCCGGAGCAGACCATGCAGCGTCCCCGACTTTTCGTTGCGATAGACGTTGCCCACTTCGGAGAGCCGGATCGGCAGGTCGCGATAGCTGCGATGCCGGCTCTGGTACACCAGCGCGTGCATCGGGCAGTTCATCGGCTTGACCCGGTAGTGCACCTCCTCCCCTTCTCCGGCGCCGGCCCCCATCGCGGGATACTGATTGGCCTCATACAGCGGCAGGTGCCCGGAGATCCGGAACAGTTCTTCCCGGGTCACGTTGGGGGTGTAGACCAGGTCGTACCCCTGGGCCACATTGTCGTCCTCCACCGCCCGGGTCAGCAGCCACTTGATCATGGCGCCCTTGGGGTGCCAGAAGACCAGTCCGGGGCCCACCAGCTCCTGGATGCTGAACAGGTCGAGCTGTCGGCCGAGGACCCGGTGGTCCCGCTTCCGGGCTTCCTCGAGGTTGTGGAGGTGGCCCTCCAGATCTTCCTTCCGGAACCAGGCGGTGCCGTAGATCCGCTGCAGCATCTGCCGCTTCTCGTCGCCCCGCCAGTAGGCCCCGGCGGACGAGAGCAGCTTGAAATGCCTGAGCCGACCGGTGCCGGGGACATGCGGTCCGCGGCAGAGATCGGTAAAGGGTCCATCGGTGTAGGTCGTGATGACTTCGTCCTCGCCCAGCTCGGCGATCCGCTCCAGCTTGAGCGGGTCATCGGAGAACCGGGACAAGGCGGTCTCCCGGTCCACCACTTCCCGGACGAAGGGATCATCCCGCTCGATGACCGCGAGCATCCGGTGCTCGATCACCTCGAGATCCTCCGGGGTAAACGGTCGCGGGACGTCGAAGTCGTAGTAGAACCCG
>CAYINH010000069.1:0-9915 GCA_964364615.1 uncultured Gemmatimonadaceae bacterium | reverse complement strand
GTCGAAGCTCCCGAAGCTTCGACGCCGACCACGTGATCTCCACAACAGACATCAGGTGTCTGGTACGAGCCCTGCGGCCCAGCCCCCCGGCACCGGTCCAGCTTGCCGCCGAAGGGCTCCGGTACCGGGATTTCCTGGTCGTGGCGCTCATGCTCGAGACGGAAGACCTGTTCCCCGACAACTGGATCTACATCCACACCCCCGGCGTCAAGGTCGGGCGGATCCAGAATTTCAACAACTGGAGCCGGGCCATGGTGCCGGAGCCCGGAGTGACCTGCCTGGGGCTGGAGTACTTCTGCTTCGAGGGCGATCATCTCTGGGCGGCCAGCGACGCCGAGCTGGTGGCACTGGCCGAACGGGAACTCGAAACGCTCGGGCTCGCACCCCCCGGACTGGTGCGGGATGGCACCGTCATTCGGATGCCCAAAGCCTATCCGATCTATGACGGGCACTATCGCGAGCACCTGGATCGCGTGCGCGAGTTCATTGACCCCATCCCGAACCTCCACACCGTGGGGCGGAACGGCATGCACAAGTACAACAACCAGGATCATTCCATGCTGACCGCGATGATGGCGGTGTGGAACATGCAGGGCGCGATGCACGATATCTGGTCCGTCAACACCGACTTCGAATACCACGAGGAGCAGCGCCTCGAGCCCCCCCCGGCCCGCCGTGCTGAGGCGGCCGCCTGACCCTTCGCATCGGAATAGACGCCACCTGCTGGGCGAACCCTCGCGGGTATGGTCGCTTCGCCAGGGAGATGGTGCGGGCATTGCTGGCTCTGGCACCGGACCATGAATTTCTCGCCTTTGGTGAGAGAACGTCGTTGGACTCCCGGCCGAGCCATCCGAGCAACCTCCGGCTCGTTGCCGTGCGTCAATCCGCCCCCGCAGTGGCCGCGGCGGCGGCCCATGGGTACCGTTCACCGATCGACATGCTCCGAATGACCCGCGCGGTGGCACGTGAGCGGCCGGATGTCTTCTTCTTCCCGTCGGTGTACAGCTATTTCCCATTGCTTCCGAGCCAACGCGCCGTCGTTACAGTTCATGATACCATCGCGGAGCGGTTCCCCGACCTCACGCTTCCGACCCGGCGTGCTCGCCTCTTCTGGGCCCTGAAGGTGAGGCTTGCCCTGCACCAGGCTCGGACGATCCTGACCGTCTCCGACTATGCCGCCCGGGAAATTGAGGCGGTGCATGGAATCCCGCGACACCGACTGCGGGTGGCTCTGGAGGCCCCTGCCGAGGCGTATCGGCCTGCTTCGTCGGCAGACGTCGAGACGGCCAGCCATCGGGCCGGGATTCCCCCTGGCGCAAGCTGGTTCACCTACGTGGGTGGGTTCAGTCCCCATAAGCGACTCGATGTCGTGCTCCAGGCTCACGCAACGCTCGCGCGCGATCCGGGGTACCCAGCCCCGCACCTGGTGCTGGCCGGTCACCGCGAGGGTGACGTGTTCCTGAGCCACGGGGCCACCCTCGAGTCGCTGGCCCGCACGCTCGGCACCGATCGGCTTATCCATTGGACGGGGTTCCTGCCAGATGAGGATCTGAGCGCCCTCCATACCGGCGCCGTGGCAGCCCTCCTCCCGTCCGAGTCCGAGGGATTCGGCCTGCCCGCCGTCGAAGCCGCCGCCTGCGGTACCCCGGTGGTGGCTACTCGCCGAAGCCCGCTCCCGGATCTCCTCACTGGCGGGGGCCTCTTCGTCGATCCGGGAGACGTCGCGGGACTGGCCACCGCCATGAGGCAGCTGCTGCACGACCCGGAAGGGCGGGCTGAGCTGGGTCGGGTGGCGCTGGCGAGCGCCAGGGCACTCTCCTGGGCAGACGGCGCCAGAGTGGCGCTCTCCGCCCTCGAGGAGGCCGCCGCGTGAGTGGACTGCGGATCTGCATGCTGACCACGTTCTACCCACCCTACGCCTTTGGAGGTGACGCGATCGGCGTCCAGCGCCTGTCCCGCGCCCTGGTGGGGCGGGGCCACGAGGTCACGGTGGTCCACGACGTGGATGCCTTTCAGGCTCTCGCCCCTGCCCCCCTTGCTCCCCCTCCCGACGAGGACAAGGACGAGGGGGTGCGGGTCGTGCGGCTGCGGAGCCGGCTCGGTGCCCTGTCGCCGGTACTGGTACATCAACTCGGCCGGCCGGTGCTGCACGCCAGGACACTGCGGGCGCTGCTGGCCCCGGGGAGATGGGATGTGGTCAATTTCCACAACATCTCCCTGATCGGCGGACCGGGGCTGCTTCATTACCCCCGGGATGCCGTGACCCTCTACATGGCGCATGAGCACTGGCTGGTGTGCCCTACGCACGTCCTCTGGCGCCACCGGAGGGAACCGTGCGATGCCCGGCAGTGCCTGCGGTGCACGCTGTCCTACCGGCGTCCTCCCCAGTGGTGGCGGCATACCGGGGCACTCCGTCGCGGCCTGGAGAAGGTGGATACCATAGTCGCTATGAGCGAATTCAGCCGCACCAAGCACCGGGACTTCGGGCTGCAGCGGGACATGGAGGTCCTGCCATACTTTCTTCCAACGCTGCCTCCGGTCGCGCCGGCGTCAGGCAACGCGCCGCACCCGCGCCCGTACTTCTTCTTCGCCGGGCGGCTCGAGCGGATCAAGGGGCTGGACGACGTGATTCCACTCTTCGGCAGCTATCCCGATGCAGACTTCGTGATCGCGGGAGATGGCGAGCACGCCGAGGCACTACGAAACCTGGCCAATGGTTTGCCCGGAGTGCGTTTTCTCGGGCGGCTCGCACCGGAGGAGTTGGCTCGATATTACCAGCATGCCATCGCCACCATCGTCCCGTCGGTATGTTTCGAGACCTTCGGCATTGTCCTGATCGAGGCCTTTCGCCAGGGCTCTCCGGTGCTGGCTCGACGGATCGGGCCGTTTCCTGAAATCATGGCACGGTCAGGTGCTGGGGCACTCTTTGATTCCCCCGCCGAGTTACTGGCGGCCCTTCGTCGGCTGCAGGCCGACCCCACCCATCGGGATCGGCTGGCCGCGGCTGGCCGCGACGCGGTGGCGCGGTATTGGACGGAGGCCGCCGTCGTCCCGGCCTATCTCGATCTGATCGTTCGAGCGGCCGAGCGACGCGACCGTCCAGACATTCTCACTCGATTGGCGGGGGAACAGGTGGCATGAAGGCACTCATCACCGGCGGTGCGGGGTTCATCGGCTCCCATCTCGCCGAACGGCTCGTGGACCGGGGCGACCAGGTGATCGTCCTGGACGACCTGTCCACCGGAAGCATGGACAACATCGCCCACCTCACGACCCGCCCCGGTTTCGAGTACCGAATCGGGTCGGCGCTGGACGCGCCCCTGGTCTCCGAACTCGTGGATCGCTGCGACTTGACCGTTCACCTGGCGGCGGCGGTCGGGGTGCGGCTCATCGTCGATCAACCGGTGCGCACCATCGAAACCAATATCCAGGCCACCGAGGCGGTCCTCAAGGCGGCGGCCAAGAAGGCCAGACTGGTGGTGCTCGCCTCGACGTCGGAAGTGTATGGGAAGTCCACCCGGCTCCCGTTTCGCGAAGACCACGACCTGCAGCTCGGCCCCACCACGCATTCCCGCTGGGCCTACGCCTGCTCGAAAGCCATGGACGAGTGGCTGGCGCTGGCTTACGCCAGGGAGCGGGGGCTTCCGGTCATCATCGCACGCTTCTTCAACACCGTCGGACCCCGCCAGACCGGGCGGTATGGCATGGTGCTGCCGTCGTTCGCCGCCCAGGCGCTGGCTGGCGAGCCGATCACGGTGTACGGGCCCGGCACGCAGCGCCGCTGTTTCGGTCATGTCCGCGACACCGTCGAGGCCCTGCTCCGCCTCATGGAGGCCCCTGCCGCCGTCAATGATGTCTTCAACATCGGGGCGACGGAAGAGGTGACGATGAACGCGTTGGCCGAGCTAGTGCGCGATGGCGCGGGCAGCAGTTCGCCGATCGTCCACATTCCCTACGCCGATGCCTATGCGGAGGGCTTCGAGGACATGTCCCGCCGAGTACCCGACGTCAGCAAGCTCGAGCGGGTCACGGGCTTCCGACCTCAGACCCCGCTCCGGTTGATCATCGAGGATGTCCTGGCGGACCAACGGGGACGCCCGCCCGAGCGGGCGACCCCCCTCCCGGCCCGGTAGGCCGGAGGGGGCTCATGCGCGCCATCCTGACCTACCACTCGATTGACGGGACCGGTTCCCCGATCTCGATTACCCCGGCCGAGTTCCAGGGCCACCTCGCGTGGCTGACTTCCGGAGCGGTCCGGGTCGTACCCCTGGGGGAGATCCACTCGAGCCACGCAGGGGATCCCCAGGTCGCACTGACGTTCGATGACGCCTTGGCGACCGCTGCCGAGTGGGCCCTGCCACGTCTCCTGGAACGGGGACTCCCGTGCACGGTCTTCGTGGTGTCAGATCGGGTCGGTCGTGACAACCAATGGGGCGACCGGAAGGAGCCTGGGATCCCCACACGTGCCCTGATGGACTGGGATGCGATCCGGGCGGCCCAGGCCCAAGGCGCTGAGATCGGGTGCCATACCCGTCACCATCGCCGGCTGCCAGGTTGCTCGGATGCCGAACTGGAGGATGAGTTTGAGGGTGCCATCGAGACGCTGAAACGAGAACTGGGCGCCCCTCCGCGCAGCGTCGCCTATCCTTATGGCGCCACTGACCTCCGGGTCCGAACGGCGGCAGCCACCCGGTTTCAGATCGGCTGCACGACAGTCTTGCGACCGATCCGCCCGGGTCGCGAGAACCCGCTTGCCCTGCCCCGGCTCGATGCATGGTACCTCCGCCACCCGCGCCAACTGCGGACTTGGGGTAGCCGTCCCCAGCGTTTCCACCTGGGAATCCGCCGGGCGGCACGCGCACTCCGCGGGGTGCTCCAGTGAGCGCTCTCCCACTGCTGTCGGTCGTGGTCCCGGCCTACAACGCCGAGATACTGTTGCCGGTGGCGCTCGACGCCCTGACCCGGAGCCACCTGGACCGGCGCTCCTGGGAGCTGATCGTGGTGGACGACGGCAGCACGGATGACACGGCAGGGGTCGCCGCCTCCTTCGCGGACCGGGTGGTGCGCCTGCCCGCGCCACCTCAGGGTCCGGGCCGCGCCCGGAACCGGGGGGCGGCCGAAGCACGCGGCCAATGGCTGGTCTTCATCGACGCCGATGTACGGGTCCATCCGGAGACTCTCGGACGGTTTGCCGAGCACGCCAGCGAGATGAACGGTCCCGAGGCGGTCTTCGGAGCCTATGACGCGCACCCCGAGGCTACGGGGCTGGTGTCCTCCTACCGCAACCTCCTGCACCGCTATACCCACCTGCTCGGGGCTGGCAATGCCGAGACGTTCTGGGCGGGATGTGGAGGGGTCCGCCGAGATACCTTCCTCCGCTTGGGCGGGTTTGACACGGCGCGCTATCCCCGCCCCCAGATCGAGGACATTGAACTGGGGTACCGTTTGCGGGACAGCGGCAACCGCATCGTGCTGGATCCGGCCCTCACCGGCACCCACCTGAAGGAGTGGACCCTCTTCGGCATGCTTCGGACCGACCTCCGTGACCGGGGCGTTCCGTGGATGCGACTCCTGCTCGAACGACGCACCCGATCCTCCGCCGTGCTGAATGCTCGTCCGGTCGAGCAGCTCAAGGTCGCGCTGGCGGGTGTGGCGGGGGTAGCCCTGGTGGGGGCCGTGGTGCGACCCGGATGGTTCCTGCCCGCGGCAGCGGTCGCCCTTGCCGGAGTCACCGCGCTGAGCCTCCCCTTTCTCCGGTGGTTGGCCCAGCAGCGCGGCGCCTCCATTGCCCTGCAAGCCGCGCCTTTGCACCTGCTCCATTATGGCAGTGCCGCCGTTGCGGCCGGCGTCGGGGTCCTGGGCCACCTGACGGGAGCGCTGGCGGCCCGGCGCCTGCCCTCCGGCAAGCGGGGGGCACAATGACGGGCCCGATGATCTTCGCCCCGGAGTACTACACCCATCTGGCGACCCTGGAAGCGGCCTCCTGGTGGAATGCCGGCATGCGTACCGCCGCCCGGAGGCTCCTCCGGCTGGCCGGGATGCCGGCCCAGGGGACCTTGCTGGACCTTGGCTGCGGGTCGGGCCAGACGCTGGCCTGGTTCCGGGGGGAGTTTCCCGACTGGCGAACCGTTGGCTTCGACCTCTCCCGCGAGGGGCTCCACGTGGCACGGATGGCGGGTGAGGCCGTCTGCGAGGCGTCGGCACTGGCTTTGCCGTTTCCCGACCATACCTTCGATGCGACCATCACCTTTGACGTGCTCCAGCACCTGCCACTCGATGGCGGCGACGCCACGGCCCTTCGTGAGGCCCGCCGGGTGCTCAAGCCCGGTGGGGTGCTGCTGGTACGGACCAATGCACAGTCGATTCCCCATACCCCACCCGACCCGGGTTATGATTTTCGGAAGTACACCTCCCGCGAGCTCAGGGCGGTGGTGGAGCTGGCCGGATTCGAGATCAGCCGTCTCGGGCGCCTCAACGCCCTCCTCGGCCCGGCAGAAATCCCCCGCGAGCTGCGGGCGCGGCGCGCTGCCGGTGCGGGGTACCACGGCCACCTGGGCCACGTCCCGACCCCTGGATGGTCATGGCACCTCAAGCGCGGCTGGCTGGAATTAGAGGGCGCCCTGGTTTCCCGGGGTTGGTCACTCCCCCTAGGACGTACCCTGTTGGCCCTCGCTCGGGCCCGGGAGATGCCGACATGACACTATCGCCGCAGGAACCTCCGGCCGAGATCATACTGGCTGAGTCTTTCCTGCCACTCCATAAGCGGGCCTTCGCGATGGCCACCGGCCTGGTGGCGGCGCTACTCATGTTCCTGGTCACCGCCATCTATCTGTGGCACACTCCTCGACCCGACTTCAATCTCGGGTTGCTGGCGGAGTACTTCACGGGATACACGCCGACCTGGCGCGGCGCCGTGATTGGCGCCGGCTGGGGGGGCTGCGGGGGATTCGCGCTGGGCTGGTTCCTGGCCTTCGGGCGAAACCTGCTGCTGGCGATCCTGCTGATCATCATCCGCACCCGGGCCAATCTGGCGCAGACCCGCGATTTCCTGGATCACATCTAGTGTCCCCCACCACCGCTCCACGGCGCGAGGAGAGTTGCCCATGGCCACCATGACCCCGAACGAGGCGAAGGCCCTTCGCCGGGCCGTCCTTCACCTCAACGCCCAGGCGTGGGGAGTCGCCTTCGGCGCGTTGACCGGACTGGGCTTGTTCGTGGCCACCATGGCCCTCGTGCTCAAGGGGGGAGACAACGTCGGCGAGCATCTCGGCTTGCTGTCCGTGTACTTGCCGGGCTACCGGGTGACCGGCCTGGGAGCATTCATCGGCCTGGTCTATGGGGTCGTGCTGGGATACGCTGCCGGGCGCCTGATCGGCATGCTGTACAACCGACTCGCCCGAGCGCCTGATTGACGGCGCCGGTTTCTCCGCCGCGGGTGTCGGTCGTCGTCCCCGCCTACAACGCCGCGACCACCCTCGCGGCGTGCCTCCACTCGCTGGTGGCCCAGACCCTTGGGGACCGCGAAATCCTGGTGATGGACGATGCCTCCACCGATGCCACTCCGGAGGTCGCCGCGGCGTTCGCCCCGCAGGTGACGGTGGTCCGACAGCCAGTGAATCGGGGCCAGTTCCCGAACGTGGAGGATGGGATCCGACGCGCCCGAGGCCGGTATGTCGCGGTGTATCACGCCGACGACGTCTACGACCCAACGATCCTGGCGGAGGAGGTGGCGGTCCTCGACGCAGATCTAACGGTCGGCTTGGTGTTTGCCCTCGATCGGTTCATCGATGGCGCTGGTCGGGAGTACGGGCGACTGCATCTGCCCCCGACGATTCGGGGGCGGGGCCGGCTGGACTACCAGACCGTGCTGAATGGGGTACTGACCCACAAGAACGTCTTCCTGCCCACCCCGAGCGCGGTAGCCCGGACCGAATGGTATCGGCGGGCCGGGGCCTTCCGCCCAGAGTTCGGAAGTGCAGCCGACCTCGACATGTGGCTTCGCATGGCTCGATTCGGTCAGGTTGTGGTCCTGGAGCGGCACCTCTTCAGTTACCGACACACGTCGGACAGTGTCGGCCAGGCCTACCAGCGGCTGCGCGTCACGCCGGAGAACTACTTTGAGTTGATGGATCGACACCTGGCAGACGCCCCACCCGCGGTCGTTGTCCCGGCCGCTCGCCGGGCCCACGAGGCCCACCGGGCCGTGGACCGACTCCGAATCGCGGTGAACGCCTACATCCGGGGCGATCGGCGAGTCTGCCGAGAGCTGCACGCTCAAGTCGATTGGCGGGCTCTCCTGGGGAGCCCTCACGTCCCACGGCCCCGGCACCTGGTGCTCTGGACGCTGCTGGCCGTGCTCAGCCGGCTGCCCCACCTGTCGGTTGCGGCCCGAGGGCTGCACTGGCGGTTCTACCGGCGCCTGCCCTGGTGGCACGAGGCCGCATGACCCTGCCGGTAGCCGTGTTCATCGACCCCCCCAGCCACCACTTCCTGGGGGACCGTCTCTTTGATTCCTCTAACACCCGATTCGGGGGGGAGGATATCCTCGCCCCCCCCATCGCGGTTCGCGATCACTTCGGGAATCGGGGCATTCCGGTACACACGGCGGACCTCCTGCCACGCTACCGGGCGGACCGCAACCTGCTGGTGTCACTGGGGCGCACGGAGGCAGCGGGGCAGTTTGCCGGCGATGCCAGTGTCGTGGCAAGTGCCTTCTTCGCCATGGAATGTCCCATCGTCGAGCCCCTCCTGTATCGCGCCCTGCCCGCGATGGCCACCCGATTCCGTCGTCTCTACTGCTGGACCGATGGAGAAACGTTGGCGCCGTTCACTGGCGCACCGCTGCAGCCGCAGCAATTCTGGTGGCCGCAGTCCTTTGATGCGGCGATGCCGGAGCATTGGGCCCGGGGCGATCGTGGCTTCCTCGTCATGATCAACGCCAACAAGCTTCCTCGAGTATACGATCGGGAGCTGTACACGGCCCGGCTCGAGGGTGTGGCCTACTTCCACCGGTACGGCGAGATCGACCTGTACGGCAAGAACTGGGACCGGATGCCCAACCGGGTCGGGAGCACCAGTATCCCGGCCACCGCCCGCCGGCTCTACGGCTGGGCTTGGCGGCAATGGCAGCGGGTGCGCCCCAACCCGTGGTACCAGGCCGCGCGCGAAGCCAACCGGGGTCCGGTGGACTCAAAACTCGCCACCCTCGCCCAGTACCGGTTCGCCCTGTGTTTCGAAAACATGGCCCTCCGCGGCTGGATCACAGAAAAACTGTTCGACTGTCTCTGCGCCGGCACCATCCCGGTGTACTGGGGGGCCACGGACATCGAGGAGTGGGTGGATCCCGACTGCTTCATCGACATGCGGCGGTTCGCCGACTTCACCGAGCTGCGCGAGTACCTCCATGCAGTTCCGGGCGATGAGCTGGCCCGGCGGCGCGAGGCCGGCCGCCGGTTCCTCGCATCGCCGGCCTTCGACCGGTTTCGCCGGAAGGCGTGGGTAGATCGGTTCCGCACGATCGTGCGCGAGGACGCGGGGGTCGAGACATGAGGCGGGCCGTTCGACAGACCCTCAGCGTCTGGGCCGAGTGTTTCGACCCGACTGGTCCGGTGATCGAGATCGGGTCGCGGTATGAGCCAGGCTACCAGTGGCTGGGCGATATCCGCCCTTTGTTTCCCGGCCGGGACTTCATCGGGTGCGACATCCGCCCCGGCCCAGGCGTGGATCGCCAAGAGAGGGCCGAACGCCTCTCCTTTCAGGACGCGGTGGCCGGCACCGTGGTCCTCTGCGAGGTCCTAGAGCATCTTCGCCACCCCGACGCGGCTCTTCGAGAGGCGCGACGGATCCTGCACCCCGATGGGCTACTGGCTGTCAGTGTGCCATTTCAATACCGATTGCACGGCTTCCCGTCGGACT